>JBDHTA010000166.1:0-9044 GCA_039808465.1 Rhizobiaceae bacterium
GGGTATGCCGCACCGGCTTCCTCGATCAATGACGACTCATAGGGCAGGTTCCCTCTCCCCGCATGCGGGGAGAGGGTTAGGGTGAGGGGCGATATTCGATGGCGCGGATAACCGCCCGAAGGCCACTATTCCCCCGCGCCCAAAAGCGTTTCGGCAATCTTCGCCGCCGCCGCGACATGCTGCCTGCATGCCATGGCCGCCGCTTCCGGCTCGTTTTTCTCGATGAAGGCGAAAATCTCGCGAATCTGGGCGGGGCCGGAAACCGTGCGGTTCGCGGTCGAAAGCGTCATCACCCGCAGCCGCGAAATACGGCCGTTCAGCCGGGTGACGATGTCCCAGGCGATATTGTGGCCGCTCGCCTCGAAGATGATGCTGTAGAATTCGTTGGTCGCGTCGAGAATGCCGGGCGGCGAATCCTGCCGCGAGGTGCGGTCGAGTTCGTCCAGCGCCTTGCGCAGCCGCGCCTTCACCCGGTCATCGGCCAGCCGGGCGCAATCGGCCACGGCCCGCGATTCCAGCGCGGCGCGGATATCGTAGATCTGGCGGGCGTCGTTCCAGTCCAGCCGGGCGACGATCGGCCCCTGCTTGGCGAGCATTTCCACCAGCCCTTCCGCCTCCAGATGGCGAATGACCTCGCGGATCACCGAGCGCGACACGCCGAGCTGGTCGCAGAGCGTGCGCTCGACCAAGCGCTCGCCCGGTTCGAACAGCCCGCCGATGATGGCGCGCCGCATGCGGTCGAGGGCAATTTCCCGCAGGGTGACCGGCGGGTTGTCGATACGAAGGGCGGCCAGATTCTCAGCATTCTTGCTCATATCTTTCTGTACCCGCAAAAAATCCTCCGCACAAGGTCTTGACACGCTGTAGTATGGTATACCATCATACGAAAAGACAAATGACAGGAGTTTCCATGGCGTCGATCATCCGCAAGACCCTTTTGCATGTCGAGACCACCTTCATCGAAGGCGGGCGGGAAGCCCCGCAGCCCTTGAAGCTCATCGCCGCCATGGCCGTGGTGAAGAATCCCTGGGCCGGGCGCGGCTTCGTCGAAGACCTGAGGCCGGAAATCCATGCCGTCGCCCCGATCCTCGGCGAAGTCCTGACCAAAATGATCATCGACACCGCCGGTTCGGGCGATGTGGTCGAAGCCTATGGCAAGTCGGCGGTCGTCGGCCTGGATGGCGAGGTGGAGCATGCCTCCGCGCTCATCCACACGCTGCGCTTCGGCAATCATTACCGCACCGCCGTCGGCGCGAAATCCTATCTCGCCTTCTGCAACACCCGCGGCCCGGCCAATGCGCCGGTCATGATCCCGCTGATGGACAAGAACGACGAGGGCCGCCGCTCGCATTACCTCACCATCCAGTGCGCCATTCCCGATGCTCCGGCCGCCGACGAAATCGTCGTGGCGCTCGGCGCGTCCATCGGCGGCCGCCCGCATCACCGCATCGGCGACCGTTACCAGGATCTCAAGGAGCTTGGCCACGATGTTGCAAACCCTGCCGCGGTCTAAGACACCTTCCGGCGCCGCCTGGCTGGAGCGGGGCGAGGGGGATGAAACCCTTGTCCTGATCCACGGTGTCGGCATGCGCATCGAGGCCTGGGGGCCGCAGATCGACAGCCTCTCGCGGCATATGCGCGTGATCGCCGTCGATCTTCCCGGCCACGGCTTTTCGGCGCCGCTCGCCGGGCCGCCGGAGTTGTCCGGGTTCGTCGGCTGGTTCGGCCGCTTTCTGGACGAGATCGGCGCCGGGCCGGTCAGTGTCGCCGGTCATTCGATGGGCGCGCTGATCGCAACCGGCGCCGTCGCCACCATGCCGCGGAAGGTGAAGCGGGTGGCGCTGCTGAACGGCGTGCACCGGCGCAGCCCTGAGGCGCGCGCGGCGGTGGAGGCAAGGGCGCGCGAGATCGGCTCGGGCGTCTTCGATCGCGAGGCGCCGCTCGGGCGCTGGTTCGCCCCCGAGGAGAGCGGCAGCGATGCCTACCGCCTCGTTTACGATCTGCTGCAAGCGGTCGATCCCTCGGGCTACGCCGCCGCCTACACCGCTTTCGCCACCGGGGATTCGGTCTATTCGGACTGCTGGCCTGATGTGGAGTGCCCGGCGCTGTTCCTGACCGGCGACGGCGACCTGAATTCGACGGAGGAAATGGCCCGGGAAATGGCTGCCGCCGCGCCGCAAGGAAAGGCGGTTGTCATCCGGGGCCATCGTCATATGGTGAACCTGACGGCGCCCGAAGAGGTGACCCGTGCGCTTGCCGGCTGGCTGACGCTGGCGTGAAACATCCGGTCCCCGGGGACCATGGGAGGAGAGCATGACATTCGACGCGAGAGCCCTGCGCGATGCCTTCGGCGCGTTTCTCACCGGCGTCACCGTCGTCACGACCGTTGACGACGCAGGGTCGCCGATCGGCTTCACGGCCAACAGTTTTTCCAGCGTGTCGCTGGATCCGCCGCTGCTGCTTGTCTGCCTGGCAAAGACATCGCGCAATTACGCGGCGCTGACCGGCGCGAAGGGATTTGCCGTCAACATTCTGTCGGAAGGGCAGAAGGATGTGTCCAACACCTTCGCCCGGCCGGTGGAGGATCGCTTCGCCGCTGTCGCGTGGAAGCCGGGGCCGTTCGGCTCGCCGGTCTTCGCCGATGTCGCCGCCTGGTTCGACTGCGCCACGCATGACGTCGTCGAGGCGGGTGACCATGTCATCCTGATCGGCCGGGTCGAGGGTTTCGAAAACAGCGGCAAGACCGGGCTCGGCTATGCGCGGGGCGGCTATTTCACCCCGGCGCTCGCCGAAAAGAGCCTGCTTGCTTCCACGGAGAGCCTGATCCTCGGCGCGGTGGCGGTGCGCGATGGCGAAGTCCTGCTGGTCGAGGACGGCAAGGGCGGCTGGACGCTGCCCTTCGTGGAGAAGGCCGAGGGCGACGGCATGGAAGCGCTGGAGCAGCATGTGGCGGAGACGGTCGGGCTGACGCTCACGGCCGGGCTGCTCTATTCCGTCTACGAGGACACCAAGACCGGGCGCCAGCATGTCGTCTACCGCGCCGATCTGGGCGAGGGCGAGGCGAAGGGCGGGCGGTTCTTCCCCATCCAGTCCCCGCCGCTGGCGGAAATCGCCGACAAGGCCGTGCGCGATATCGTGCGGCGCTACGGGGCGGAAAGCTCGCTCGGCAATTTCGGCGTCTATTTCGGAAATCAGGAAAAGGGCCGCGTGCACGCCGTGGCTACAAAGGGGTAAGTCATGAAATTCTCTCTGTTCGTTCACATGGAGCGGCTGGACGCCAGCCAGAACCATCCGGAACTCTATGAAGAATTCATCGCGCTGTGCGAGATCGCGGACAAGGGCGGCATGCATGCCATCTGGACCGGCGAGCATCACGCCATGGATTTCACCATCGCGCCCAACCCCTTCATCAACATCGCCGATCTCGCCCGCCGCACGAAAAATGTGCGCCTCGGCACCGGCACGGTGATCGCGCCGTTCTGGCATCCGGTCAAGCTGGCCGGGGAGGCCGCGATGACCGATATCATCTCCGGCGGGCGCCTCGACGTCGGCATCGCGCGCGGCGCCTACAGCTTCGAATACGAGCGGCTGATGCCGGGCCTCGACCCCTGGGGCGCGGGCCAGCGGATGCGCGAGCTGATCCCGGCCGTCAAGGGCCTGTGGGAAGGCGATTACGCCCATGACGGCGAGTTCTGGAAATTCCCGAAGACGACCTCGGCGCCGAAGCCGGTGCAGCAGCCGCATCCGCCGCTCTGGGTGGCGGCGCGCGATCCCAACAGCCATGAATTCGCCGTCGCCAACGGCTGCAACGTGCAGGTGACGCCACTCGCCAACGGCGAGGCGGAAATCGCCAGCCTGATGCAGCGCTTCGATGCCGCCTGCGAGAAGGCGACGGGCATATCCCGTCCGAAGATCATGCTGCTGCTGCATACCTATGTCGGTTCCGACGAGGCCGATATCGCGCAGGCCGCGAAGGAAGTCAGCACCTACTACAATTACTTCTTCGCCTGGTTCAAGAATGAGCGGCCGATCAGCCAGGGCCTGATCGAGCGCCTGAGCGACGAAGAGCTTGCCGCCAATCCCAACCTGACGCCGCAGAAGATGCGTGAGAACATGCCGATCGGCACGGCCGCGGAGGTGATCGAGCGCCTGAAGGTTTACGAAGGCCTCGGTTACGACGAATATTCCTTCTGGATCGATACCGGCATGAGCTTCGAGCGCAAGAAGGCGTCGCTCGAGCGCTTCATCGCCGATGTCATGCCTGCATTCCGCTGAGGTCGCCATGCAGAGCTTCCAGCAATATATAGACGGAGCTTTCGAGGACGGCGCGGCGCGTTTCGACTCGATCGATCCGGCAACCGGCGCGGTCTGGGCAACGATGCCCGAAGCGCGGGAAGACGATGTCGACCGCGCCGTCAAGGCGGCGGAACGCGCCCTGTGGAACGGCGCATGGCCCGCGATGACCGCGACGGCGCGCGGCAAGCTGCTCTACCGGCTTGCCGATCTCGTGCAGGCCAATGCCGGAAAGCTGGCCGAGCTTGAAACCCGCGACACCGGCAAGATCATCCGCGAAACCTCGGCGCAGATCGCCTATGTCGCGGATTACTACCGTTATTATGCCGGGCTTGCCGACAAGATCGAGGGCGCGGTGCTCGCCATCGACAAGGCCGACATGGATGTGTGGACGCGGCGCGAGCCGGTCGGCGTCGTGGCGGCGGTGGTGCCGTGGAACAGCCAGCTTTTCCTCTCGGCCGTGAAAATCGGCCCGGCGCTTGCCGCCGGTTGCACGCTGGTCGTCAAGGCTTCGGAAGATGGCCCGGCGCCGCTTCTCGAATTTGCGCGGCTGGTGCATGAGGCGGGCTTTCCGCCGGGCGTCGTCAACGTCATCACCGGCTTCGGCCCGGCCTGCGGCAGCGCGCTGACCCGCCATCCCGGCGTCGATCACATCGCGTTTACCGGCGGCCCGTCGACGGCCGCCGCCGTGGTGCGCAATTCGGCGGAAAACCTTGCCACGACCTCGCTGGAGCTTGGCGGCAAGTCGCCCTTCGTCGTCTTCGCCGATTCCGATCTCGAAAGCGCGGCCAATGCGCAGGTCGCCGGTATTTTCGCCGCGACCGGCCAGAGCTGCGTCGCGGGCTCGCGCCTCATCGTCGAGGCATCGGTGAAGGAGCAGTTCCTCGCCATTCTCAAACAGAAGGCCGAGGCGATCCGCATCGGCTCGCCGCTGGACATGGCGACGGAAGTCGGGCCGCTGTGCACGCGCCGCCAGCGCGATCACATCGAGACGGTGGTTGCCGCCTCCTTGCAGGCCGGGGCGAAACTGGTGAGCGGCGGCCGGACGGGCGAGGGCGACGGCTTCTACTACGTCCCCACCATTCTCGATTGCGACGGCGTTGCCGCCGCTTCGGTGGAGACCGAGCTGTTCGGGCCGGTGCTTTCCGTGCTCTCCTTCACGAGCGAGGAAGAGGCGGTGCGGCTTGCCAACGCGACGCCCTACGGGCTTGCGTCCGGCGTCTTCACGCGCAATCTTGCCCGTGCCCATCGCATGATCAGGCGCATCCGCGCCGGGATCGTCTGGGTCAATACCTATCGCGCCGTCTCGCCGATTGCCCCCTTCGGCGGATACGGCCATTCGGGGCAGGGGCGCGAGGGCGGGCTTGCCGCGGCCCTCGATTATACCAGGACGAAAACCGTGTGGCTGCGGACCTCGGACGATCCGATCCCAGACCCATTCGTAATGCGGTGACAGCGATGTTTTATGAAATCAGAACCTACAGGCTGAAGAACGGCGCCATTCCCGGCTACCTCAAGGTGGTCGGCGAAGAAGGGATCGCCATCCAGAAAAGCCATCTCGGCAATCTCGTCGGCTACTTCTCGTCCGAGATCGGGCCGATCAACGAGATCGTCCATATCTGGGCCTATGAGAGCCTCGATGACCGTCAGGCGCGCCGGGCGCGGCTGGCCGCCGATCCGGCCTGGCAGGCTTTCCTGCCGAAGATCCGCGATCTGATCGTGACGGCGGAGAACAAGATCATGACGCCCGCGGCATTCTCGCCGCTCGGCGGAAGCGCGCCGGTGTGACGGCGTAACCAGACAAACGGGAGGATGAACATGAACAACAGGATTGCAATCGCGCTTCTTTCGGCGACGCTCGGCTTTGCGGGCAGCGCATCGGCCGAGGACATGGTTTTCACGAGCTGGGGCGGCACCACGCAGGATGCCCAGAGCGTCAGCTGGGCTGAAAGCTTCACCGCCGA
Source organism: Rhizobiaceae bacterium (assembly GCA_039808465.1). Taxonomy (GTDB): domain Bacteria; phylum Pseudomonadota; class Alphaproteobacteria; order Rhizobiales; family Rhizobiaceae; genus Metarhizobium. Next base: position 6,258 of record JBDHTA010000166.1, read on the forward strand.
AACCGGCATCAACGTCACGCAGGACGGCCCCACCGACTACGGCAAGATCAAGGCCATGGTGGAAGCGGGCAATGTCAACTGGGACGTGGTCGACGTCGAGGGCGATTACGCCGTGCAGGCGGGCAATGCCGGGCTGCTGGAAAAGCTCGATTTCAGCATCATCGACAAGACCAAGCTCGACCCGCGCTTCGTCACCGATTACTCGGTCGGCAGCTTCTATTATTCCTTCGTCATCGGCTGCAACAAGGATGCCGTCTCGGCCTGCCCGAAGACCTGGGCCGACCTGTTCGACACCGCGAAGTTCCCCGGCAAGCGCACCTTCTACAAGTGGTCCGCTCCGGGCGTGATCGAGGCCGCGCTGCTCGCCGACGGCGTGCCCGCCGACAAGCTCTACCCGCTCGATCTCGACCGCGCCTTCAAGAAGCTCGACACCATCAAGTCCGAAATCGTCTGGTGGGATAGCGGCGCGCAGTCGCAGCAGTTGCTGGCTTCCGCCGAAGCGCCCTACGGCTCCTTCTGGAACGGCCGCCTGACGGCGCTGGCCGAAACCGGCGTCACGGTCGAGACTTCCTGGGACAACAACATCACCGCCGCCGACAGCCTCGTCGTGCCCAAGGGCGCGAAGAACAAGGACGCGGCGATGAAGTTCATCGCCCATGCCACCAGCGGCGAGGCGCAGGCGAAATTCGCCGTCGCTACCGGCTACGCGCCGATCAGCCTCGAATCCGCCGCCCTGATGGATCCGGAACTGCGCAAGACCCTGCCGGACATGCAGGCCGAAACGCAGGTCAATGCCGATATGGCCTACTGGGCCGAGCATCGCGACGAGATCGGCACCCGCTGGTACGCCTGGCAGGCAAAGTAACGGCCACTCCCGAGACGATGGCGGACCGGCCGGATGCCGGCCCGCCTCCTGATTTAGAGAGTTTCCGCTTTTCCGCGAATTGCGAAAACGCTCTAACTCTTTGTTTCCATGCATTTCGTGGCAAGCAAAACGCGCACGCGCTTTTGCTGGAAATGCTCCAACGGATGATCGACCATGGCTGTTTCGCTCGCGACGGGCACCGTCAAACCAAAGCGTGAGGGCACCTTCGGCTACCTCATGCCCGCATTGCTGCTCATCGGCTTCTTCTTCATCGTGCCGGTTCTGATGCTGCTCATGCGCAGCGTGCTGGAACCCGAGCCGGGATTGCAGAATTACGCGACCCTGCTCGGCTCGACCACTTATCTCCGGGTGTTCTTCAACACCTTCCTGGTCGCCAGCGTCGTCACGCTCGTTTCCATCGTCATCGGCTATCCGGTCGCCTGGCTGCTGGCCATCATGCCTGAGCGCTGGTCGCGCATCGTGCTGGCGATCATCATCCTGTCGATGTGGACGAACCTGCTCGCCCGCACCTATGCCTGGATGGTGCTGCTCCAGCGCACCGGCGTCATCAACAAGACGCTGATCGGCCTTGGCATCATCGACCAGCCGCTGGCGCTGGTCAACAATCTGGTCGGCGTCACCATCGGCATGACCTATATCATGCTGCCCTTCGTCATCCTGCCGCTGATGGGTGTGATCCGCTCCATCGATCCGGCGATCCTGCGCGCCGCCGCGCTGTGCGGGGCGACGAAGCTGCAATGCTTCGTGCGCGTGCTGCTGCCGCTGTCGCTGCCCGGCATCGCCGCAGGCGCGCTGATGGTCTTCGTGATGTCGCTCGGCTATTTCGTGACGCCAGCCCTTCTCGGCGGCACCTCGAACATGATGCTGGCCGAACTCGTCGCCCAATTCGTCCAGTCGCTCGTCAACTGGGGCATGGGAGGGGCGGCCGCGCTGGTGCTGCTCGTCGTCACGCTCTCGCTCTATGCCGTGCAACTGCGCTATTTCAATCCGGCAAGGGGGAAGTGACATGCTGCTCGACTTCGACAAGCTCGGCGGGCTGCGCACCGCGCTGATCGCCCTCGTTGCGCTGGTCTGCCTGTTCCTGATCCTGCCGATCATCTTCATCGCGGCGCTGTCGTTCGGCTCCTCGCAATGGCTGATCTTTCCGCCGCCCTCCTGGACGCTGAAATGGTATCATGACCTCTTCGCCGATCCGCGCTGGTTCTATTCGGCGCTGACCAGCCTTAAGATCGCCGCCATCGTCACGGTGTTGTCCGTCGTCATCGGCTTTCTGGCCGCGCTCGGCCTCAATCGCGGCAGCTTCGCCGGCCGGGACTTTTTGCGCGCGCTGTTCCTGACGCCGATGATCCTGCCGGTGGTGGTGCTGGCGGTGGCGCTCTACGCGCTGTTCCTGAAGCTCGGCCTCGCGGGCACCACGATTGCCTTCATCATCGCCCATCTTCTGATTGCGCTGCCGTTTTCGGTCATTTCGATCGGCAATGCGCTGGAAGGCTTCGACCGCTCGATCGAGGACGCCGCTATCCTGTGCGGGGCAAGCCCGTGGGAAGCGCGGCTGCGCGTGACCGTGCCCGCCATCAGCCACGGCATCTTCGGCGCCGCCGTCTTCTCCTTCCTCGCCTCCTGGGACGAGGTGGTGCTGGCGATCTTCATGGCGAGCCCGACGCTCCAGACGCTGCCGGTGAAAATCTGGTCGACGCTGCGGCAGGATCTGACGCCTGTCATCGCCGCCGCCTCGACATTGCTCATTGCCTTCACGATCCTCCTGATGATCGTCGCGGCACTCTTCCGCAAGGGACGAAAAGCATGACTCAATCCTTTCTCAGCATTCGCGGCATCCGCAAATCCTATGGCGCCGTCACCGCCGTCAAGAATGTCACGATGGATATCGCCAAGGGCGAGTT
>JBDHTA010000167.1:0-8879 GCA_039808465.1 Rhizobiaceae bacterium
TCGATATAGGCGGAGGAGTTGAAGGTCTTCACATAGGGGCGGACCTTCATGTAGGCCTCGCCGCCCGCTTCCAGATCCGCCGTTTCCTTGCTGTCGGGATCCTTGCCGAGATAGTTCATGTCGATCGCAAAGGTCTCGTCGGAGGCGTCGAGAACGTTGATGCCGCAGCCCTTCAGCTTCTCGGCGTTCTCCGGCTTGAAGAGGATGTCCCAGCTATCGACCGGCACGTCGCCGAGCGCGGCCTTCACCTTGGCGACGTTATAGCCAAGGCCGGTGGTGCCCCACATGTAGTTGACGGCATATTCATTGCCGGGGTCGTATTTCGCCAGACGCTCGGACACGAGCGGCCACATGTTGGTGAGGTTCGGCAGCTTCGACTTGTCGAGCTTCTGGAACACGCCCGCCTGAATCTGGCGCGCCAGGAACGGCGCGGTCGGCACGACGACATCATAGCCCGAGCCGCCCGCCAGAAGCTTGGTTTCGAGCATCTCGTTGCTGTCGAAAACATCGTAGACGACCTTGATGCCGGTTTCCTTGGTGAAATCCTCCAGCACCGAGGAATCGATGTAATCGGACCAGTTATACACATGCACGACGCGCTCCTGCGCGCCGGCCAGACCTGCGAACGAAACGGAGCAGAAAGCTGCCGCTGCAAAGCGAAGCAATGTGGACTTCATGAAAATCTCCTGTGCGAACAATCGGATGCGGACGCGCCCCGAGGATCCCCTTGTTGTTTTTCTGTCGAGACTAGAAAGGATTCCCGCAAGCGACAAGTAAAATCTGTTAGTTTTCTGCAAGAGTTGACAGTCCTGCCTCAGAACCGCGCCCGGCGCATTTGCAAAAACGCCGCGCCCGGCGGCTCCGCTTCCATGCTGGAAGGGAACCGCCGGGCGCGGGAAACGTCCGGGTCGGGAAGGCGCTCAGGCGGCGCGGCGTTGACGGCCTGCGCCCGCTTCCAGCTTGAACTGGCTGACCAGCGACAGCAGCGTATCGGCCTCCTCGGCCAGTTCGCGGCTGGCGGCGGTGGTTTCCTCCACCATGGCGGCGTTGCGCTGGGTCATCTGGTCCATCTGGTTGACGGAGCCGTTGACCTCGGCCAGCGCCCGCGACTGGTCCTGCGCGGCGATCGAGATGGTTTCGACGTGATCGCTGATGCTGGCGATCTGCTGGCCGATGCGGGTCAGAACCGCGCCGGTCTGCTGCACCAGCCGCGAGCCGGTCGAGACCTCCGTGGAGGATTTCTCGATCAGGTTCTTGATCTCCTGCGCGGCGGAGGCGGAGCGCTGGGCAAGCTCGCGCACTTCCTGCGCCACGACGGCGAAGCCCTTGCCCGCCTCACCGGCGCGCGCCGCCTCGATGCCCGCGTTCAGCGCCAGAAGGTTGGTCTGGAAGGCGATCTCGTCGATGACATCGATGATCTGCTCGATATGGTGCGAGGCTTCCTCGATGCGGCTCATCGCCTGGATGGCGTCGGACACCACGACCGCCGAATCGTCGGCGCTGCGCCGCGTGTCGCGCACGATGGCATCCGCCTCGCGGGCCCGCTCGGCGGAGGAGCGCACGGTGACGGTGATTTCCTCGACGGCGGCGGCGGTCTCCTCCAGCGAGGCGGCCTGCTGCTCGGTGCGCCGCGACAGATCCTCGGCCGACACCGCCATCTGGTTGCCGTTGCCCTGAATGGTGCGGACATTGTCGGTGATGCGGCTGATGGTCGATTGCAGGCGCGACAGCGACTGGTTGAAGTCCTGGCGCAGACGCTCCAGACGGCCGGTGAACGGCGTGTCGATGGTGGTGGAGATATCGCCCTGCGCCAGACGCCCGAGACCGGCGGCAAGCTGATCGACGGCGAAGCCGATCTGGCGGTCGACCTCCTGCTTCTCGGCGTCGTTGCGGCGGCGCTCCGCCTCGGCTTCGGCGCGGCTCTGCTCGCCCTCGGCCTCGATGCGGACCTTCTCCAGCGCATTTTCCTTGAAGATGCCGAGCGCGCGGGCCATGTCGCCGATTTCGTCGGCGCGGCTGTCGCCGGAGATGCGGGTGTCGAGCATGCCGTCGGCCAGACGGCGCATCGCGCCGGTGATCTGGCCGATGGGGCGCTGCAACGTCAGCACCAGGGCGATGCCGCCGGAAACCGCCAGCACGATGCCGAGAACGGTGGCGAGAATGGAGATGCCGTTGGCTTCCTGGCGCTCGCTGCCCGCCGTCTGCTTCTGCAATTCGGCAAACGAGGTCAGGCCCGTCCAGATGGCGTCGGTCTCGACGCGGGATTCCAGATACTGCTTTTCGCGTTCCGCGTCGATTGCCATCAGGTCGGCGCTCAGCTTGGCGATGCCCGAGATCATCGGCTCGGTCTTGCCGGTCAGATCGGCGTAGAACTCGGCGTCGGCGGCGCTGCTGCCGAGCATGGCGATGTTGAAGGCGACGCTGGAGGAGGCATTGACCAGAAGCGCGCGGTTATCCGGAGTGCGGCTCCAGACGAAACGCGACGCCGCGCTTTCGAGCGTGTAGATCGACTCCACCAGCAGGCGGGTGTTGGCGAGAACCGTCTGGGCGGTGGCCACGCGCTTGTCGATCTCGCTGAAGATTTTCGTCGCCTCGCGCGCCTTGTTCTGGGCCGAAAGCTGCAAGGCCGCCGAGGTCTGCATGAAACGGGACACGAGGCCGCCGATATCACGGGCGCGGTCCTCGACGCTCATGGCGGTATTGGCCAGCGTCTTGTCGATATCGGCCACGGTCGTCTGCAAGGACTGGCCGACCGACTTCTTGGTCGGCGGCAGCGAACGGCCGATGGCGGAGGAAACCTTCTTCAATTCGCTGATGCGCTCGCTTACCAGCTTCAGCCGGGCTTCGGGCGCGTAGACGTTGCGGAACTCGCCGCCGAAGGTGCCGAGGAAATCGCCGCCCTTCCACAGCGTGTCGGCGTCGCGCAGCACGCGCTTGGCCTTGCTCTCGTCGGTGCGGATAGCGTTGTCCATCTGGCTGACGGCTGCCGTGATCGCGGTGCGGCGGCTGGCGACTTCGGCGCGCACCGCCTCGATGGCGGCGACCGCCGCCTTTTCCTGACCGTTCAGATCCCACAGCTTCTCGACGGTGGCGTCGATCACCTGCACATGCCGCTCCGCCTCGACCAGCGTGTCGATGCCGATGCCGTTTGCGCCGATCTGGTTGCGCGTGGAGGCCAGCACATCCGCCTGCTGGCCGATATCGGCATGCACCTTGGCGCGGTTGTCTTCCGTCGTTTCCTTCAGGAAGGCGTCCATGGAAGCGTACAGCTCCTTGAAGCCCGTCAGCGATTGCAGGACGTTGTTGGAAATTTCCATGCGCTGCTGCAAGAGCCCGGACGCGTAAAGGCCGGTCAGGCCGACCGCCGAAATCGACACCACGAAAGGCAGGACGAAAAGCAGCACCTTGGTCTTGATCTTGAACCGGGAAAGCACTCTGTCGATCACCATTCCCCAACCTCGTTACGCATCATGGATTTCCTTATGTTCCCTCTCGCCAGCCGCAGCCGGCCCGCTTGCGTCCGGCGCAGCGCCAATCATTGCGGCGCGCCTCGAATCTCTTGCGGTTGAAAGGCCCGATCATCGGTTGAGGGGGGTTAACAACCTCATAATGCCGGGCCGGGATTGTCGCATTCCGGCGCTTTCACGGGGCCGGAAGGCGCTGCCGCGACACGGGATCCGCAACCCTTTGGTGCATTTGCGCAAGTCAGACGCCGCCCAGGCTTTGCAGGCCGAAAAGCGCTGCGGCGCAGGCGCCCGCAAACAGCAGCAGCGCGGCCCGTTGCAGGCGGGCATGGGTTTCCCCGGCGATCGTGATGGCGATGGCGCGGGCCTTGCGGGGCGATGTCCTCATGATGCTTCTTCCCGTGAACGACTGATGTTGCCATGCGCGCAACCGGCCGGGAACCGTTTCCGGCACGCATGCGCGACGGACAGCTTGCGCCCGCGCCGTTAACAAGGTCTGAAAGCGAAACCGGCGCCCCGCCCGCGGCGCCATCATGGTTAAAGCGCTTCGCCCGCCGCGTGGCCGGAGGCCCAGGCCCACTGGAAATTATAGCCGCCGAGCCAGCCGGTGACATCGACGCATTCGCCGATGAAATATAGCCCCGGCACCGCCTTCGCCTCCATGGTCTTCGAGTCGAGCGCGGCGGTATCGACGCCGCCGAGCGTCACCTCGGCCGTGCGGTAGCCTTCGGAGCCCGCCGGGCGGATCGTCCAGTGCGTCAGGCCGGAGGCAAGCGCCTGCAAGGCCTTGTCGGATCGGTCGGCGAGCGGCCCGCCCGGCTGCGCCTCGGCGACATATTGCGCCAGCCGCTTCGGCAGGTGATCGGCAAGCACGGTCTGCGCCGCCTGCCTGCCATTCGCCTTGCGCGCCGCCTTTAGCAGATCGAGGAAATCGAGATCGGGCTCGACATGGATGCGGATGTCGCCGCCCTCGCGCCAATAGGAGGAGATTTGCAGGATCGAGGGGCCTGAAAGGCCGCGATGGGTAAAGAGCAGCGCCTCGCGAAACGCCGCCTTGCCATGGCTGACCTCGGCGAAAACCGAGACGCCCGCCAGTTCCGACAGGCGCGCCAGCAGGTTCGGCTCCAGCGTCAGCGGCACCAGGCCGGGGCGGGTTTCGGTGACGGACAGGCCGAATTGCGCGGCAACGCGATAGGCAAAGCCGGTCGCGCCCATCTTGGGAATGGACTTGCCGCCGGTGGCGATCACCAGCTTTTTTGCCCGGATCGTCCCCTCCCCGGTGCGGATGGCAAAGCCGTCATCCGTTCTGCCGACGGTCTCGACGGTCTGGCCGAGCCGCAGTTCCACGCCGCCATCGCGCATTTCCGACAGCAGCATGGCGATGATTTCCTTCGCGCTGCCATCGCAGAAAAGCTGGCCGAGCGTCTTCTCATGCCAGGCGATGCCATGCGCCTCGACCATTCCCAGAAAATCGCGCGGGGTGAAGCGGGCGAGCGCCGACTTGGCGAAATGCGGATTGGCGGAGAGGAAGTTTTTCGGCCCGGCATGGATGTTGGTGAAGTTGCAGCGCCCGCCGCCGGAAATGCGGATCTTCTCGCCCGGCGCCTTCGCGTGGTCGAGCACGAGAACGCGAAGCCCGCGCCGTCCGGCCGCCAGCGCGCACATCATTCCGGCCGCGCCCGCGCCGATCACAACCGCGTCGAATCCTGTCTTCACAGCGTTCTTCCCCATTCAATCCGGCGGTTTTTCCGGCTGCGGCGGCAAAAGTCAATGCATGTCCCCCCTCGCCAATTGCCAAACTCCGGGTATGATGGACGCGTTATCAACCTCAATCTGGTGAGTCATGCCCCCAAAAAAGAGAATGCCCCACACGACAGGCGTTGCATCGAATTTGGAGAGCGTACCCCCGGATCCCATGGCTTCCAAGCGCGGCGTCGCCGCTTGGACGGATGCCGCCGACTGGCTGCGCGCCCGCGGCATCGAGGATATAGAATGCATCACGCCCGATCTCGCGGGCGTGCCGCGCGGCAAGATGATGCCGTCGTCGAAATTTACCTCGAACACCTCGCTGGCGCTGCCGTCTGCGCTCTACCGCCACACGATATCAGGCGAATATCCCGAGGAGACCGACAGCTTCCGTTACGAACCGCGTGACGGCGACCTGAAACTGGTGCCCGATCTTTCCACGCTCTCGGTGGTGCCGTGGGAAACCGATCCGACCGCGCAGGTGATCTGCGACGTCATCAGCGCCGATGGCAGCGAGTGCCCCTATACGCCGCGCAACCTGCTCAAGCGCGTCGTCGGCCTGTACCGCGACCGCGGCTGGCGGCCGGTGGTGGCGCCCGAGATCGAATTCTACCTCGTCGCCAAGAACGAAGACCCCGACTACCCGCTGCATCCGCCGAAGGGCCGCTCCGGCCGCGCCATTCTCGGCGGCCAGGGCTATTCGATCGCGGGCATCAACGAATTCGACGAACTGATCGACGACATCTATCATTTCTCGGAGGCGCAGGGGCTGGAAATCGACACGCTGATCCATGAGGAAGGCCCGGCGCAGCTCGAAATCAACCTGCGCCACGGCGATCCGGTGGAACTGGCCGATCAGGTGTTCCTGTTCAAGCGCACCATCCGCGAGGCGGCGATGAAGCACGGCATCTACGCCACCTTCATGGCCAAGCCCATGCAGGGCCAGCCGGGCTCGGCCATGCATATCCATCAGTCGGTGGTCAATGTGGACACCGGGCGCAACATCTTCACCGGCGAGGATGGCGGCCCTTCCCGGGAATTCTTCCACTTCATCGGCGGCCAGCAGAAATACGTGCCCGCCGCGCTGGTGATGATGGCCCCTTACGTCAATTCTTACCGCCGCCTGACGCCGGACATGTCCTGCCCGGTCAACAATGCCTGGGGCTACGACAACCGCACCACCGCCTTCCGGGTTCCCGCCTCCGACGCCAATGCGCGGCGCGTGGAAAACCGGCTGCCGAGTTCCGACGCCAACCCCTATCTGGCGCTCGCCGCCTCGCTTGCCTGCGGCCTGCTCGGCATCATGAAAGGCGTCGAGCCGACCGCGCCGACGGAGGATTCGGCCAATGAAGGCTCCATCGAGCTGCCGCGCGGCCTTCTGGAAGCGGTGTCGCTGATGGAGGACGAAACGGATCTCGAGGAGGTCTTCGGCCGCGATTTCATCGGCATCTATGCGGGCGTCAAGCGCGGCGAGTTCGAGACCTTCATGCAGGTCATCAGCCCGTGGGAGCGGGAATTCCTGCTTCTCAACGTGTAAGGGGCCGCGCATGCTGTGGCAGAGCCCCATTTCGCCGGGAATTTCCTGGTATCAGGCCTCGGTGGAGGACAGGCCGTCCTATCCTCCGCTCGATGGCTCGCGCAACGTGGACGCCGCCGTCATCGGCGGCGGCTTCACCGGCTTGCAGGCCGCCTATCATCTGGCGAAAGCGGGCGTCTCGGTCGTTCTGATCGACGGCGCGCGCTTCGGCGACGGCGCATCCGGCCGCAATGGCGGCCAGATGGGCACCGGCCAGCGCTGGCTGCCGGAAGAGATGGAGGAGAAACTCGGCTATGACGCGGCCAAACGGCTGTTCGGCATGGCCGAGGACGCCAAGCGGCATCTCCTCGATTTCGCCGCCGCCCACGATATCGATATCGATTACCAGCAGGGCCAGATGAACGTCGCCCACAAGAAGGGCTATGACAGGGAGTATCGCGAGAGCGTCGAGATCGCCGCCACGCGCTTCGACTATCCCCACATGCATTTCATGGATGCGGCGGAAACCGCCGAGCGGGTGGGCTCCAAGCGCTTCTATTGCGGCATCCGCGATACCGGCACCGGCCATCTCCACCCGTTGAAGCTCGTCATCGGCGTGGCGAAGGCAGCGGCGGCGGCGGGCGCCTCGCTGCATGAAATGACGCGGGCGCAATCGATCCGGCGCGAAGGCGGCAAGGTGGTGATTGCCACGGAACGCGGCGCCATCACCGCCGACCGGGCGCTGATCGCCTGCAACGGCTATATCGAGGCGCTGGAGCCGGTGAGCGCCGCGCATGTCATGCCGATCGGCTCCTTCATCGGCACGACGCCGCCGCTCGACAGATATCCGCATATCATGCCGGGCGGCGAGGCCATCGCCGATTCCCGCTTCGTCGTGCGCTATTTCCGCAAGACGAAAGACAACCGGCTGCTGTTCGGCGGGCGCGAAGCCTATAGCAAGAACGATCCCGGCGCGGTGGCCGAGCATATCCGCAAGCAGATCGTCGACGTCTATCCGGAACTCGCCAAAGCCGAGATCACCCATAGCTGGGGCGGTTTCGTCGCCATCACCATCCCGCGCCAGCCCTTCGTGCGCGAGGTGATGCCGGGCGTCACCTCCATCGGCGGCTATTCCGGGCACGGGGTGATGCTGGCGAATTACTGCGGCAAGCTCTACGCCGATGAAATCCTTGGCGAAAAGACCGATCTGGACGCCATGCGCGCCCTGAAGATACCGGCCTTTCCGGGCGGGGCGCGCCTGCGCTCGCCGCTGCTGTTCCTGGCGATGAGCTGGTATTCGCTCCGGGATCTGATCTGAGCGCCTCATCCTGCCGTTGCGCCTCTGTCCTCAGAGGCGCAACGGTTGAAATAGCTGCGGCATGGGCTCTATAATTCTTTTATCGCAAAGGCACTGGCTTTTTTAAATCGATTAGATTATATGAGCCCCGACATAGCCTGATGAAGAGACGTCCTATGAGCAGCCAAATCATTCCCGTCGAACCCTTCGATTACGTCGTTTTCGGCGGAACGGGCGACCTTGCCGAGCGCAAGCTTCTGCCCGCCCTCTATCACAGACAACTCGATGGCCAGCTATCGGAGCCGACGCGCATCATTGGCGCATCGCGCAGCAGCCTGACGCATGAGGAATACCGCAAGTTCGCCGACGACGCCCTGCGCGAGCATCTCAAGACGGGCGAATACGATGCCGAGCAGGTGAAGATTTTCTGCGCGCGGCTGTATTATGTATCCGTCGACGCCAAGTCGGACCATGGCTGGAAGCCGCTGAAGGAACTGCTCGACGAGGGCAAGGACCGGGTGCGGGCCTTTTACCTCGCCGTCGCTCCCGCGATCTTCGGAGATATTTCCGAGCGCATCCGCGACAACAAGCTGATCACCAAATCCACCCGCATCGTGGTGGAAAAGCCGATCGGGCGCGATCTCGCCTCGGCGCTGGAGCTGAACGACACCATCGGCAAGGTGTTCCGCGAGGAGCAGATCTTCCGCATCGACCATTATCTCGGCAAGGAAACGGTGCAGAACCTGATGGCGCTGCGCTTCGCCAACGCGCTCTACGAGCCGCTGTGGAACTCGGCCCATATCGACCATGTGCAGATCACCGTGGCGGAATCGGTGGGCCTCGAAAGCCGCGCCGG
>JBDHTA010000168.1:0-8759 GCA_039808465.1 Rhizobiaceae bacterium
GCATGGCCAGCGCAATGGCCGCATCCGCCAGAATCTCGGGCTCGATCCCGTCCGCCGCGCCGTCCGCCCAGGCTTCGTGCTGATATTCCATCGCCGCCTGCATCTTCTCGTGCACGATCATATCGTCGATATCGTTGAGGCTTGCTGTTTGCATCACTACTTCCTCGGACCGTTCGGTTCTTACCGCTACGTTAACACCTTTAGCAGTCTTCTCTCAATTCGGCACTCTGCGCCACGCAAGGAGGTTAATAAAATCCTAATTACCGAAGCGGGCGGAAATTTCTGCGGCCAGTGTTGCACCTTCGTTACGGTAGCGCTCCTCGGCGGCGATGGCTGCCTGCGTGCATCGTGTATAGACCGAAGCAAAGGAGCGGTAACCGCGATTGAATGCCGCAGTCAATGTCTCGCGGCGGGCGGGCTCGTCGCGGGTTTCCACATCGAGCAGGCTTTGCATGCCCGCGCGCCATTCATCCGCTTTCGCCGGGTCGCAAAGTCCGCGCAGATAATGGATGGAGCCCAGGATTTCCGCGAATCGCGACAGCCGGTCGTCATAGGGCGCGGGCTTGGCCGCCGGGGCCGGGGCGGGCGCAACGGCGGCTTCGGCGGCCTTTTCCTTCGGCGCGGCGATGGCGGGCGGCGGCGCAAGCGCCAGCAGGCCGGGCAGGAGGAGGAGAGCCGGTAACGGCGGGCGGATGCGCCTCATGCGGCTGCGCGCTCCAGCCGCTCGATGCATTCCAGCACGCTTTCCGGCACGTTCATCCGGCGGATTTCGGCGGGGCTGTACCAGCCGAGTTCGGCGGCGTCGTCGGCCGCCACGGCTTCGGCGTCGTCGCAGGGTTCGACCAGAAACACCGACAGGAAATAATGGCTGTGCAGCGTCCCGTCCTCGGCGAAGCTTTCGAGATCATAGGTGGCAAACAGGCGCGGCTCGGCAACGGCAAGGCCGGTTTCCTCCAGAAACTCGCGAATCGCCGTTTCCTCCGGCGTTTCGCCGGGCTCGCCGCGCCCGCCGGGAAAGGCATACATGTCGGCGGCGGGCGGATTGGCGCGGCGCACCAGCAGGTAACGGCCGTCACGTTCGAGAATGGCTGAGGAGGCGGGCTTGGCGGGCAATGGAACGAACCTCTCGAAGCATGTCGCGCAAAACTGTGTGAGCGTTTTGCGATCACGGCATGCGCCTTGGAAATCATCCTGCCAGCATATCCGCTTTGGCCTCGCCGTAAACCCGCTTGCGGCATATTGCGCCGTAAACATGCTTCGACCAAAGTCGCGTCATCGATGGAATCAAGGGAAGGCAATGACGGCTTTTGCGATCTACGCTCTGGCGGCGCTGGCGGAAATCGGCGGCTGCTTTTCCTTCTGGGCATGGCTGCGCATGGGCAAGCCGGTCTGGTGGCTGCTGCCGGGCATGGTGTCGCTGGCGCTGTTCGCCTGGCTGCTGACGCTCATTCCCGTGGATGCGGCGGGCCGCGCCTATGCCGCCTATGGGGGCGTCTATATCGTCGCCTCGATTTTGTGGTTATGGCTGGTGGAGAACAAGATGCCGGATCGCTGGGATATCGCCGGCGCGCTGATTTCACTGGGCGGGGCGGGCGTCATCCTGCTTGCGCCGCGAGCGTGAGGAAAGACCATGTGCGGGCGTTTTGCATTGCTGGCCGAAAAGCAGCGGATGGAGGAATTCCTGGCGGTGACGCTTGGCGGGGAAACGCCGCCGCCGCGCTACAACATCGCCCCCACCCAGCCGATTCTGGTGGTAAGCGCGGGCGAGGCGCAGAAGCCGGGCAGCAACATGCCGGATCGCCGGGCGCTGCTGGTGCGCTGGGGCTTCATTCCCGGCTGGGTGAAAGACCCCCGCGATTTCCCGCTGCTCATCAATGCGCGCTCGGAAACGGCGGCGGAAAAGGCGTCGTTCCGCGCCGCCATGCGCCATCGCCGCATCCTCGTTCCCGCCTCCGGCTTTTACGAATGGCATCGTCCCAGCAAGGAAAGCGGCGCCAGGGCGCAGGCCTACTGGATTCGCCCGCGCCATGACGAAATCGTTGCCTTTGCCGGGCTGATGGAAACATGGGCTTCGGCGGATGGATCGGAAATGGATACGGTGGCGATCCTGACCACGGCGGCCAATCCCGCCATGGCCCCGATCCACGACCGCATGCCCGCCGTCATCCGGCAGGACGATTTTTCGCGCTGGCTGGATTGCAAGCGGCAGGAGCCGCGCGACGTCGCCGATCTGCTGCGGCCGGTGGAGGAGGATTTCTTCGAGGCTGTCACGGTTTCGGATCTGGTCAACAAGGTTTCCAATTCCGGGCCGGAAATTCAGATGCCGGTCACCCCCGCCGCAGCACCCGAACCGGCAAAGCCCAAGGCCCCGAAGGACGGCCAGATGTCGCTGTTCTGAGCTTCCGGCAAAATAAAACGCCGTCCGGAATAGACGGCGTTGACAAGTTTATACTTCAAAATGCGCCATGCCAGCCCAGGCGGGCCGGAGCGCCCGGCCATCAGGCCAGTTTTTTCTTCGGCGTCTTCTTCAGCATCATCGAGGCGGCCAGCACGGCTTTCAGGCCCAGCGGGCGGTATTGCGAGACCAGATCGGTCTTCTGCGGCTTCGTTTCGGTCTTCGTACTCATTTCAAACTCCTGCGGCGTGTTTCCAAAAGGCGGTTATTGTTCTTGAGTTGCAAAATTCATCACGGATTCGTGACAAAAGCGAGGCCGTCCTGATCAACCTTGAAGAAAACTAACCATATTTCGTGAGCGGAAGGCTGTAACGCCGGTTACAGTGAAGAGCGGGTTAAGAAAAACCGGGCTACGGAAAAAATTAACCCGCCTTTTACGGCGGGTTACGGGTGTTGCGGAACGGGAAAGATCAAAGGCTGCGGTCGATGCCGCTTTCGCGGGGCGAATCGGCGGCTTCCTCCGCCGTTTCCGTTTCGACGGTCAGCGTGCCGTATTTCTTTTTCCAGCTATGGGCGCCGAAGGGCAGGGTGGCGAGATAGGCGATGACCGTCACCACCAGCACCTCCCAGGTATAGCTCATCAGCAGCGCCACATAGAGCACCACCACCAGCATCAGCGGCAGCACGAAATCGCGCCGGATGCGGTTGCCGCCGGATTTTCCCGACCAGACCGGCAGGCGGCTGACCAGCAGCAGGCCGATCATCGCCGTATAGGCGGCGGACGCATAGGCGAAGCCGGGGCCGGGCGGCATGCCGAGAAAGCCGAGATAGACCGGCAGCAGCACCAGCAGCGCGCCCGCGGGCGCGGGCACGCCGACGAAATATTCCGATTGCCAGCGCGCCTTTTCGATGCGCTCGTCCATCACGTTGAAGCGGGCGAGCCTCAGGCCTGCCGCGATGGCATAGATCAGCGCCGCGATCCAGCCGATCGAGCGGGCCTGATCGAGCAGGAACACATACAGCACCAGCGCGGGCGCGACGCCGAAATTGACGATATCGGCCAGCGAATCCATCTGCGCGCCGAATTTGGAGGTGGCTTTCATCAGCCGGGCGATGCGTCCGTCGATGCCATCGAGGAACGCCGCCACCAGCACCATCGCCACCGCCAGCTCGTAACGGTTCTCGAAGGCGAGGCGCACGCCGGTCAATCCCGCGCAGATCGCCAGAATGGTGATCAGGTTGGGGATCATCAGCCTGAGCGGAATTTCACGCAGGCGCGGGCCGCGGGCGTCGTCCTTCACGGGGCCGTTCGGTTCGAAGGGCGGAAAGGGGGTCTCCATGCGCAGCGCTCCTTCTGTTTCAGGGCATTTCGCTTAGCCGCGGAGACCGATCACCGGGCCCTTGGCCGAGCCGAATTCCGCGATCACCGTTTCCCCGGCAACCGCCATCTGGCCGACGGCGACGCGGGGCGCGGCCCCCTCGGGCAGAAAGATATCGAGGCGCGAGCCGAAGCGGATAAGGCCGAACCGCTCGCCCGCCGCCAGCGTCTCGTTCTTCTGCGACCAGCAGACGATGCGCCGCGCCACCAGGCCGGCGATCTGCACCACGCCGATATTGCCGTGGGCGGTTTCGATGACAAGGCCGTTGCGCTCGTTCTCATGGCTCGCCTTGTCGAGTTCGGCGTTGAGGAACTGCCCCTCGCGATAGGCGATGTTGACGATGCGCCCGCGCATCGGGGCGCGGTTCACATGGCAGTTGAACACGTTCATGAACACGGAAATGCGCAGCATCGGCTGGTTGCCGAGATCGAGTTCGGCGGGCGGCGTCACCATCTGCACGGCCGAAACGCGCCCGTCGGCGGGGCTGATGACGAGATCGTCGTCCTGCGGCGTCACGCGCTCGGGATCGCGGAAGAAATAGGCGCACCACAGCGTCAGCACCAGGCCCGCCCAGAACAGCGGCTCCCACAGCCAGCCGAGAATGAGCGAAACCACGAAAAACCCGGCAATGAATATATAGCCTTCCCTGTGGATCGGCACGAGCGTATTGCGCACGGTGTTGATGAGGCTCATCCGGTTTGTCTCTCCGCTTGTTTTTCTGCCTGCTGGTTACAGGCAAAACGGTGCCGGGTCAAAACTCTTGTTCTCAAGCGGTTGGCGGCCGGTAAACGGCCCGCCAGCCATCCGGCAGTCCCGCTTTTCAAACGCGCCGCCTAGCGCGCCGGTTCCAGCCGGTTGACGATGCCCAGCTCGTCGTCTTCGCGCGCTTTCCTGAGCTGCTCCTCGGCCTGCGTCGCCTCGCGCTGGCGGCTCCACATCGAGGCGTAAAGCCCGTTGCGCGACAGCAGGTCCGCATGCGAGCCGCGCTCGGCGATCTCGCCGCCCTTGAGCACGATGATTTCGTCGGCGCCGATGACGGTGGAAAGGCGATGGGCGATGATCAGCGTCGTGCGGTTCTTCGAGACGACATCGAGCGCCGTCTGGATTTCGCGCTCGGTGGTGGTGTCGAGCGCCGAGGTCGCCTCGTCGAGAATGAGGATGGGCGGTGCTTTCAGGACGGTGCGGGCAATCGCCACGCGCTGCTTTTCGCCGCCGGACAGCTTCAGGCCGCGCTCGCCGACCCTGGTTTCGAACCCTTCCGGCAGATGCTGGATGAACGAGCCGATCTGGGCGATCCCGGCGGCCTTTTCCACCTCCGCGTCGGAGGCGGCGGGACAGCCGTAGCGGATGTTATAGGCGATGGTGTCGTTGAACAGCACCGTATCCTGCGGCACCATGCCGATGGCGGCGCGCAGGCTCTTTTGCGTGACCTCGCGGATATCCTGCCCGTCGATGCGGATCGAGCCGCGCTGCACGTCGTAGAAACGGTAAAGCAACCGCGAAATGGTGGATTTTCCGGCCCCCGACGGGCCGACCACCGCCACCGTCCGGCCCGGCGGCACCTCGAAGGAAATGCCTTTCAGGATCGGCCGGTCCGGATCGTAGTGAAAATGCACGTCCTCGAAGACGATGCCGCCGCGTTCCACCTGCAAGGGCCGCGCATCCGGCGCGTCGTTGATTTCGGCGTCCACTTCCAGCAGTTCGAACATCTGCTCGATATCGGTGAGCCCCTGCCGGATTTCGCGGTAGACGAAGCCGATGAAGTTCAGGGGTGCCGCCAGTTGCAGCAGCATGGCGTTGACGAAGACGAAATCGCCGATGGTCTGCGTGCCGTTCTGCACCGCAAGCCCGGACATCACCAGCATCACCGTCGAGCCGAGCCCGAAGATGACGCCCTGGCCGAAGTTCAGCCAGCCGAGCGAGGTCCAGACCTCGGTCGCCGATTTCTCGTAGCGCGCCATGGAAGCATCGAAGCGGCGCGCCTCCATCTCCTCATTGCCGAAATACTTCACCGTTTCGAAATTCAGCAGCGAATCGATTGCCTTGGTGTTGGCGTCGGTGTCGCTGTCGTTCATCGAGCGGCGGATGGAGATGCGCCAGTCGCTGGCCCGCACCGTGAACCAGACATAGGCCCAGACGGTGAGCGCGGTGACGAACAGATAGGAAAAGCCGTAGCCCCACCAGAAGATTGCCGCCGTCAGCAGGAATTCCACCACCGTCGGCACGGAGTTGAGGATGGTGAAGCGGACGATGGTTTCGATGCCCTTGGTGCCGCGCTCGATGATGCGCGACAGCCCGCCCGTCTTGCGCTCCAGATGGAAGCGCAGGGAAAGCTGGTGCATGTGCACGAAGGTCCGGTAGGCCAGTTGCCGCACCGCATATTGTCCGACGCTGGCAAACATCGCGTCGCGCAACTGGTTCAGCCCCAGTTGCAGCAGCCGGGTGAGGTTATAGGCGATGATCAGCGCCACGGCGCCGAGCAGCAGCGCCGGAAAGACGCCCGCCATGTCGAGCTTGCCGTTCAGCGCATCCGTCGCCCATTTGAAGAAATAGGGCACCAGCAGCAGCACGAATTTCGAGAGCAGCAGGAAGACGCTCGCCCAGACGACGCGGGCTTTCAGATCCGGCCGCTCCGACGGCCACATATAGGGCCAGAGATTGACGAGGGTATGCAGGGGATTGCTGGCGTCAGCCGAAACGGTTTTCTTCTGAGACGCCATCACGGCCTCCGGTCTTCATATCAGTCTGTGTCGGAAAAAATTGCGGGCGGAGGACGCAGATAGGTGCGAACCGCTGCAAAAACAATGGCCGCGAGGGGAAGTCGCGGCCATTGCGGTATTTTCGGGAAGCGATCCTTTACAGCGGATCGCCATGCAGCCGCTTGCGGTGCAGCTCCTCGGAATCCGGCCGCGCGTCTTTCGGCAGGCCGAACACCTGGCCGGGGCGGATGCGGTCCGGGTTGTCGATATTGTCGCGGTTGGCGAGATAGATCGTCGTGTAGCGGACGCCCATGCCGTAGACGCGGCGCGAGATCTGCCACAGCGTATCGCCGCGCCGGATGATGACGGATTCGCGGTTCTCCGTCAGCGGCGCCTGCGAGATCGTCACCGGCTCGCCGCTTGCCGCTTGCGCGCCCGCCTCGGCCTGCGCGTTGGCATCGGCCTGCGTGGAAGCGGCAGGGGCCGTGGCGACGGCCGGGCTCTGCGGCTGCGCCGGGGCTTCCTGCGGCACGAGGCGCAGCGTGTTGTCGATCAGCGCCGCGATCTTGTCGAGCGAGGCGCCGAATGCCTTGGCGTCCTGCGGCAAGGCCTGCAAGGCGGCGAGCGCCTTGCCCGCGCTCTCCGACGCTTTTGCGGCGATCTCGCGGAAGGCGTCGGCGCTGTCGGGCGCGGGCTGGAAGGACGCCAGCGATTTCAGCGCGATTTCCGCCGACGAACGGCCTGCCGCCAGAGCGTCGGGAGCCGGAACCTGGCCGTTGGCGAACAGGTTGCGCAACAGGCCGAGCGCGGTGGCGAGATCGCTGTGCAGCTTGCGGAAGCGGGGATCGAGGCTGGCGGCATCGAAACCGGCCGCGCCGTCCGGCTGCGCCACCACGGAGACCTGGTTGCCTTCCGGCCGGGTGAAGGGAACGGCGGCGCGCAACGTCACCTTGCCGCTGTCGTCGAGCAGATCGACGCGGATCGTATGCTCGCCGACGCTGAGCGACGCTTCGCCCTCGATGACGAAATGGCCCTCGGCGGCGGCGGTCGCCTTGCCGACCGGCTGGTCGTCGGCATAACCGGCGACCTTGGCCTTCGGCGAGGCGATCCCGGCGATGAAAATCCTGCCACCTTCGATTTCGACGGCGGTGACGCGGATCTGGCCTGCGGCGGCGGGCTGGGCAGCGGCAGGCTGGGCGGCCGGGGCTTCGCTTGCGGCTTCGGCATCGCTGTCCGGAGCGGGGGCCGCTGCCGGTTCCGCCGGGGCGGCGGCGGGCGTATTCGCGGCTTGCGCGGCATCCTGCGTGGCGGCGGCGACTTCCGTTTGGGGTGCGGCGGCGGCATCCGGCGCGGTCAGGATGCGGCTTGCCTTGCCGGGCTGCGTCACCATGGCCAGCAATTCGCCGCCCTTGTTCTTCGGGATGGAAATGGTGGCGACTTCCTGCGAGACGACCGGCTTGCCATCCTTGCCCGTCGCCTTGAGAACGAGCTGGTAATCGCCCGCCGTGAGCGGCTGGTCGAGGATGGCGGCAAAGTCGCCGCTGGCGCCCGCTTCGACGGTGCCGATCACGGTGTCGCCGCTGAGGATTTCGATCTTCGTATTCGGCGCGGCGCGGCCTGCGATCACCGTCGAGCCATCCGGCTCGACGCGCAGCACGTCGAAGGCGGGAGCGGGGGCGTCCGCCGTGTCACCGGCTGCGGCCTGCCCGCCGGACTGCGCCGGGGCCGGAGTGTCGTTTGCGGCCTGATCTGGGGCCGCGGGCGCGGGCGGAGCCTCGGCGGCAGCGGGCGCCTCCACCGGCTTGCCGGTCAGCGCCGATTCCATTTCGGCCAGAACCTTGAGCGCTTCTGCGGGCGATTCCGGCAGGGTTTTCAGCAGGCCGAGCGCCTTGGCGGCGCCGTCGCGCAGCTTGGTGAAGGCTTCGCCCGATGCCGTGTCGAGCGCATCGGGAAGCTTGAAATCGGCAACCGCCTGCAAGGCCGTCTGCGCCTTGTCCCTGGCGCTGGCGATCGCGGCGGCATCGGGAGCAGCCGGAGCCGAAAACAGCGTCTTCAGCGCGCCGATGGCGTTGGCGGCCTCGGATGCGAGCGTGTCCAGCCCCTGTTTCAGCGCGGCGAGATCGATGGCGGGCGTTTGCGGCGCGGCGGGCGCGGACGATACGGCTGCGGCCGGTTGCTGGGGCTCGGCCGAAGGCGCGGCAGCCGTCACCGGCGCGTCATCCTTCTTGCCGTCGCCGATCCGCGGCAGCACGAAAAACACCATCAGAAGGGTTGCCGCCACGACAA
>JBDHTA010000169.1:0-8704 GCA_039808465.1 Rhizobiaceae bacterium
GGAATATCCGGCTTCCGGGGTGTAAGTGATGCCGGTGCCGAAAACTGTCGCCGTGCCATGCCCGGCCTGCGTGGCGATGGCCACGCTGTCGGCCACGCCACCACTGAGGTCGAGGGTGATGGCGTTTTCTGCGCTGTTGGCATCGACCGTGACCGAGACTGCACCGGCGACAGGCGCCGAGAGATCCGAGGTAACGGCGAGCGTATAGGCTGCCGAGCCGGTTGCCTTATTGGCATCCGTTGCGGTGACGGTGAAGCTGCTGTCGCCTGCTTTTGCCGGTGTGCCGGTGATGGCGCCAGTGGAGGCATTCAGCTTGAGGCCGGAAGGCAATGCGCCTTCGGTGACGGTGTAGACATAGGGCGCGGTGCCGCCGGAGGCGGAAACGGTTTCGCTATAGGCCGTGCCGGTGACTGCTCCCGGAAGGGCCTGCCCGGAAGCGGGCGACAGGCTGATGACGTCGTCATCGGTCTTCTCCTGGCGCACGACCATCACGGCATAGGTGTTTTCCGTCTGGCGGTTTGCGGCCAGCACGCGGACCGGCATCTTGTTCGATCCGACATTCAATGCGAACGGGCCGGACGGCGCGCCGGAAACCGCCGCCGTTTCGCGAATTTTGAGCGTGGCATCGGCATCCGTCGTCGTGGCGGTAACGCTGATCTCGGCCGTCTCATAGGGAACGGTGAGGGTATAGTATGTCTGGTTCGGCGTGAAAGCGGGGTCGAGGCTGCCCGCGCTGAAGCTCAGCGCCGAAAGCGAGGCATCCGTCGGCAGGTCGTTTTTCACATTGAAGCGGTACATCTGGGTGACGGATTGCTGGACGTCGTCGGTCACCTTGATCTTGACGATATGCTCGGCGCTTCCCCATGTCATGCCGGAAACCGTGCCGGACGCGGCGTCGAGCGTGAGGCCGGGCGGGAGTTGATCGGCGGAGTGATCGATCGAGAACGTATAGGGCGCCGTGCCGCCGGTGGCGGTGAAAGTCTGGTTGAAGGGGCTGCCCGAAGTGACGGGGAAGGTGCTGCCTTCGGCGGGGGCCAGTGCCAACTGCCCGGCCGGTCCCGTATAGGTGAAGGGTTTTAGACCCGCGCTGTTAACGCCCACGGTGATGCTGACCATGATCTGACCGGGCGCATGATCCGGCATGGTGAAGACGATGCTGGTCGCTCCCGCCTCGGTCGGGGTGACGGTGACGCCGTCGACCGTCACCACCGCGCCGGTGAGATTGAGGCCGTTCAACGTTACTTCGGTGCCCGCCGGGCCGCTGTCCGGCGTCATGGAGAAGACGGTTGAGAAGGGCGGCACAACGCTGATGCTGAACGGCGCGTCCTTGCTGCCGCCGTTCCCGTCGTTCACGGTAACTGTGAAGTTATGCGACGGCAAAGGGGTGGCAACGGTGCCGGACAATTTGCCATCGGGCGCCATCGACAGGCCGGACGGCAGGTTGGTTGCGGAAAAGGTGAGGGGGCCACTGCCGCCCGTTGCCGTGAACTGCGCCTCATAGGGCATGCCGGCAAAAGCGGTGAGGAAAGGCATAGGGCTCGGTCCCGAAATGACGATGGGGTTCGCAGCCGGGTTTACGGTGAGCGTGACGATATCCGACTCGGCGCTCGTGCCGCCATCGCCAGAGACGACAACGCGGTATTGCTGCCCGCTCATCAACGTATAGGTATTGGCGATCGAGAGCGTCGAGGTCGTGGCGCCTGTGACATTCGTGTTTTCCGTGACCGGAGTCCACAGCAAGCCGCCGCCCACTGAGGATTGCCATTGATAACTCGTGGCATTGGTTGCTCCGACAGTGAATGTCGCTGTCTGACCAGCCGAGACGGTCTTGCTGGTCGGCTGAGAGGTGATCTGCGGCGATGGTGCCGTATAGGTGAAACCGTTGGTGAGAGTATCCGTGCCGTTGGATGTGATGACCTTAACATCGACCGGGCCCGCTGCGTGGGCCGGTGTGAGTGCGGTGATCTGTGTTGGTGAAACAGTAGCGATGTTGCTTGCGGAGATGCCGCCGAAAGTCACGTCCTGAATGCCGTCGAGATTTATGCCGGCAATGAAGATGTTCGTTCCGCCATCCGCCGAGCCGCTATTGGGGCTGATGCCGGTGATGACAGGAGAAGTTGCGCCAAGCGTT
This sequence comes from Rhizobiaceae bacterium, assembly GCA_039808465.1. Lineage (GTDB taxonomy): Bacteria > Pseudomonadota > Alphaproteobacteria > Rhizobiales > Rhizobiaceae > Metarhizobium. Next base: position 2,132 of record JBDHTA010000169.1, read on the forward strand.
ACCTCGCTTGACGTGATGCTCGTGCCGCCATTGCCGTAAACGACGACGCGGAATTTTTGCCCGGCATATCCCCCTCCACTTTGCGGAAGGATGGTCAATGTGTCGGTTAAGGCGCCGCTAAACCAGCCAGGAGCGTCGTTCATGAGCAGGGGTGCGAAGCTGGTACCATTGAACGAGATTTCCCAATTATAGCTGACGGCATCCATGGCTCCCACATGAAAGACGGCTCCTTGTCCTGCAACGAATGGCTGGCTGGTCGGCTGCAAGGTAATGGAAGGCGGCGCGAGGGCTATGGCCGGTCTGGAGGCGAGAAGGCCTGCGGCAAGGGTCGCCAGGAAAAGGAGAAGAAAACGCGCCGCCAGCAGATGCCCGATGCGTGAAAGGAATGGGGTGGTCCGGTAAGGATGGGTCACTGTTACGCCTTCAGTCTTGTCCGTATCGCCGCGTTCTCGCCGCCGATTGATTGCCGCAGGCGCTGCCTCCCCCGCCGGGGCGGGAGACGCGATGCCTTTGCGGGCAATCTCGCAGCAGCGAAGGCTGCAACCAAGGGGCGTTTTTCGGGGTGCGGGGAACGTCTCGTAACGCGGCGTAACGCCATGGAACGAAATGCGTGCCGCAAATGCCACAGCGGCCGGAATTCGGAAAAAGAGTGTAAAAGCAGTCGCTAAACTGCGGGGCTCAACGCGCCTTTATCGGCCCGAATCGGGTTTGGACAGCCTGTGGAGGATCGCCTTTGACGCGAATCACCCGGCAGGGGCCAAGGGCAGAAGGATGGTGATGGTCGTGCCCTGTTCCAGCACGCTTTCGGCGCGCACGCTGCCGCCATGGGCGGCGGCGATGCGGGCGACCAGCGACAGCCCCACGCCCGACCCTTCGATAGCGTCCGCATTGACGCCGCGATGCGCGGGATCGAAAATCTGCCCGATCTCGGCGGCGGGGATGCCGATGCCCCGGTCGCTGACGGCGATCAGCGCCTTGCCATCCTCCAGACGGCAGGAGAGGACTACCGGGGCGCGGTTTCCCGGCTTGCCGAATTTGACCGCGTTTTCCAGCAGGTTGATGATGGCGAGGCCGAGCATGTCGGCATCGGCGCGGATGCGCAGCCCGGCGGCATCGGGCGCGATATCGATGTCGATGATGTTTTGCAGCAGGTCGCGCCCTCGCGCCGCCGCCGCGTCGATGATGTCGATGAGCGGCGTGCGCACCAGCATTGGCGCGAAGGAGGGGCCTTGCAGCCGGGCGCGGGAAAGATTGACCTCCAGCACCTCGACAAGCCGCTGGATGCCCTTCCGCACCCGGTCGAGCCGCGCATGGTTCGCCTCGTCCGCGCGCGGCAGGCTGAGGCCGATATTGTCGACATGGGTGCGGATCGCGGCCAGCGGCGTGCGGTACTGGTGCGAGATCACCTCCATGAAGCGGACCTGCTGGCGCTGCGAGGAAAGCTCGGCGCGCAACGCTTCCTCGGCCGTCTGCCTTGCGGCGGCAAGTTCGCGCGTCCGTTCCTCGACCAGCCGGTTGGCATGGTCGCTGGCGGCTTTCGCCGCGTGCAGCGCCTGCTGTTGCATCACGAGGTTCAGCGCTTCGGCGGCGCGCAGGCGCACGCCGAGCGCGGCCGTCAGCAGCACGGTTTGCAGCACGCAGGCCACCGCATAGGCGTGCGTGACCCAGTTCGGAAGATCGATGACCGCCGTGCGCTGCAACATGATGGTGACGACGCCCGCCCACAGCACGCAATAGGCGGCCGCCCGCAGGCGCGTGGCATTGCCGCCGAGATTGGCCGTGCGCAAGCCCTGAAAGGCGCCGAGCGTCGCAAGCAGGATGCCCGCCATGCTGCCGAACGGCGCGAAGGCGAGGTGATATCCCAGCATGCCGAAGAGCGTGCCGAGCGCCCCCAGCGCGATGAAGGCGAGGAAAATCCGGTGCATCCACGGATTCCTGCCCTTCAGTTCGAGAATATGCACGGCCGCCAGCGCGCTGGCGCTGAGCCCGATCCAGATGCACATGCTGACGAAGGTGTCGTTGCTATCGCCGCCGCCCGGAAACAGGAACACGCGCGACAGGCCGAGCGTGCCGGTATAGACGAGCGAGGCGGCGAGCGTTGCGGCGGCCAGCAGCGGATAGCGGGCCTTGCGGTCGTAATGGAAGAAGACGAGCTGGATGACGATCAGGATCGCCATGGCGCCGAACCACATGCCGATCGCCAGATTGGAAAGCGTTTCGCGCCGTGGCCGCTCCTCTGCCGGATAGACCCGCACATCCGCCGTCACCGAGGAGCCGATGGCCGCCAGCCGCACATAGGCCAGCGTCGTTTTTCCGGCGGCAAGATCGAGCGCGGCCGCGTCGTAGAGCCCCGACAACCCATCGGCGGGCAGGGGGCGGTGGTCGCCGGTCGCGACATGGGTAAAATCTTCGGCACGGGTTCCCGAGGCGGGGGGTGCGGCGTAGATATCGATCAGATCGACGAAATTGGGAAAAAGCGACAGCAGGACGCGGCGGTCGCTATCGCCGGTGATGGCGATTCGCAGCCAGATCGCATTGCGCGTATAGCCGAAATTGACATCGGAACGGCGCGTGCGCGTGAATTGCGTCTCGTCCAGCGCGAGAATCTCAGCCAGCGTGAGATTGCGCGAGGGATCGGTGAACGTGCGGATATCGGCCGGAATATCCGCCGCCATGCCGCCCTGCGGCATCAGGAAAGGCAGCACGAGGCAGAGGATCCGCAGAAGCGGCAGCCAGCGGCGATCATGAAGAAAATCGTGCAAGACGGTCGGAACCAATTATCGAATGCCGGTGAAGAGAGTATGGAAGAACGGCGCAAACCCGTCGGAAAAGGCAGGATGATCGGCAGCATGTCAAGCATTACACGGGAAACCAGCCTCTCCACCCGCATCCTGCTGGTGGAGGATGACGACGAACTGCGCGAGGGGCTTGCCGAAAACCTGCGCCTGAACGGCATGGCGGTGACGGAAGCCGATTGCGGCGACGCCTTCCACGCGGCGCGGCGCAAGGCCGCCTTCGACGTCACCATTCTCGATGTCAACCTGCCGGATGCCAATGGTTTCGATCTGGCCGCCAGCATGGCGGGCGACCGCCAGCGCCCCGGCGTGATCCTGCTGACGGCGCGCACCGGGCAGGAAGACCGCATTCGCGGCTATTCGGAAGGCGCCGATCTGTACATGACCAAGCCCGTGGCCGGGGAGGAGCTGCTGCTGGCGGTGCGCAATCTCGCCAGCCGCATCGGCCTGCAACGCAGCCCGCCCGCTGGCAATGCCGCCGCCGGATGGCGGCTCGACAGCCTGACGCGGCGGCTGGTTTCGCCGCAGGGCGCCGGTCTCGAACTGTCCGGGCGGGAGGTTCTGCTGCTGGAGCAATTCGCGGGCCGCCATGGCGAGGCGATTTCACGCCAGTCGCTGGCCGAGGCGCTGGGCTACGGATCGCCCGGCCCCGAAAGCCGGGCGCTGGATGCGCTGCTGCGCCGCCTGCGCCAGAAATTTGCCGATGCCGGGCTCGATTCGCCGGTCGTCAGCGTCAACAATCTCGGCCTGCGCTTCATCGCGCCGCTGACGAAGGTGTGAGGGGCGGCGCTGTGCCGCCCGGCTCCTATCCGAAATAGCGCACCCTGACGGCATCGATGGCGACGGCGATGAAGATCATGATGCCGCCGATCATGCCGACATAGAAGGAGGGCACGGAGATGATCGCCAGCCCCACCTGAATGACGGTGAGCAGCAGCACGCCGCCCAGCACGCCGATGACGCTGCCGCGCCCGCCGAACACCGAGACGCCGCCGATGATCGGCGCGGCGATGGCGTAGAGCAGGTAGCTCGCGCCCTGGTTCGAGGTGATCGCCATCTGCCAGGAGGCGAGCAGGTAACCGGCCACGCCCGCCAGGAACCCGGCGATGGTGTAGGAGAGGATCTTGACGCGCTCGACGCGGATGCCCGCCGAATTCGACGCCACCTGATTGCCGCCGACGGCGAAGATCGAGCGTCCCAGCACGGTGTGGCGCAGCAGCACATACATGCCGAGGATAGCCAGCACGAAGACGACGGGCATGACCGGCCAGCCGCCGATGGTCGCCTGACCGATCCAGACATAGCCGGGGCTGAGGCTGGTAATGGTGCGCCCCTGCGTCAGCGCCAGCAGCGCGCCTTGCAGGATAATCATCATCGACAGCGTCTGGATCAGCGACACCATTTTCAGCCGGGTGATGCACAGCGCGTTGAAGAAGCCGATCAGCGTCGCGACGCCGATGCCGATCAGGGCCGCGAGAAAGAAGGGCAGGCCGAGATCGGTGTTGCACATCGCCCCGATGGCCGAGGAGAAGCCGACATTGGCCGGGATCGACAGGTCGATTTCGGCGACCAGCAGCGGCAGCGACATGGCGAGCGCGATCATGCCGAGCACGGTCGCCTGCACCATAATGTTCTGCAAGTTGAACAGGGTGAAGAAGAACTGGTTGAACAGGCCGAAGATCACGACCAGCGCGATCAGCCAGATCCACACGACATTGTGCAGGAGCCAGCCTGCCGTCGAATTCTTGCGGGACTTTCCGGCCTGCGGCTTCGCGGCGCTGTTTGTCATGGCGGTATCACTCACTTGAATCTCTCCTCTCGTCCGGTGCTCCGGCCTTTTCGGCGGTACACCGGCTCCTCACGCGAGATTGCGCAGGCGGCTGCGCGAGATGGCGTCATCAGCCAGCTCCTCGCGGATGCGCCCGTTGTGGAAAATCAGCACGCGGTCGACGGCGCGCACCAGTTCATCGGTATCGGTGGAAATGATGATGATCGAAACGCCGGTGCGGCTGAGTTCGTCGACGATGCGCAGCACATCCTGCTTGACGCCGACATCGATGCCGCGGGTCGGCTCGTCCAGCATCAGCAGTTTCGGCTGGGTGGCGAGCACGCGGCCGAGGCAGACCTTCTGCTGGTTGCCGCCCGACAGCGTATCCACCGCCACCGAGCTATCCGGGGCTTTTATGCCGAGCGAGGCGAAGTAGCGCTGCGACAGCGCCCGTTCCTGTTCCGCCTGCATGAACACGCCCTTCGCCAGCGCCACTTCCGACGACAGCGAGATATTCTGCGCGATCGACATCTGGGCGATGGAGCCGTCCTTGCGCCGGTCGTCGGAGAGATAGGCGATGCCTTCAGCGAAAGCGTCGGCGGGATGGGCGGGCAGGGCGCATTCGCGCCCGTCGGCGAAACGGATGCGGCCGGAGGAGGCCGGTTGCAGGCCGAACAGGGTGCGGGCCAGCTCCTTGCCGCCGCCGCCCGGAAGGCCGGTGATGCCGAGAACCTCGCCCGCCCGGATCGTCAGCGACGGCAGGTCGAGCGTGCCGGAGCGGATGTCCGTCAGGGTGATCGCGGGCGCATCGGCGGCGAAAACCGGCCGTTCGCGCTCGAACAGCACCAGCCCGCGCCCCAGCACCAGCGCAGACAGATCCTCCGATGTCATGCTGCCGACATCTTCCGAGCCCCCGGCATGGCGCCCGTCGCGCAGCACCGAAACGGCATCGCAGATTTCGAGAATCTCGTCGTTGAAATGCGAGATGAAGATGAAGGTGACGCCCTGCGCTTTCAGCCTGCGCATGAAATCGAACAACTGGGCGCGGTCGTCGACGGTCAGCGAGGCGGTCGGCTCGTCGAGAATGATGACCTTGCCGCCCGAGAACATGGCGCGCAGGATATTGAGCTTGCGCCGCGCCACCGCATCCAGCGCGCCTGCGCGGGCATCCGCGTCGATGCCGGTGCCTTCCAGCATGCGGGCGGCGTCGCGTTTCAGCCTGCGCCAGTCCACGAAGCCGAAGCGGCGCTTCGGCCAGATGCCGAGCATCAGGTTTTCGGCGGCGCTGAGGTGATCGATGATCATCGGCTCCTGCGTCACCAGAAAGACGCCCGCCTCTTCCATCGCCCGCACATCCACATGCGGCAAGGATTGTTCATCGAGATAGATGGTGCCGGAGCTTGGGCGGCGCTGGCCGGACATGATGCCGACCAGCGTGCTCTTGCCCGCGCCGTTTTCGCCGAGCAGGCCGTGGATGGTGCCTGCGCGGATCGACAGGTTGACGTCGCTCAGCGCCACGACGCCGGAACTGTTCATTGCAGACTCGCAAGGTGCTTTCTTGCGAGGAAGATGCCGAGCGTGATCCAGAGCATTTCGTATGTCTTGGAGGCATGGTTTGTTTTCCGGTTGAGCGGGCCAGCATGTCGCGGAACGAGGCGTTCGAGGACTCGACGAAATGGGGTCTGCGCCTTGGTCTGGCGATGCGGTTCGCCGGCCTTGATCCGTTCGAAAGCCAGGTGATAGCAAGAGTTGGCGTCGGTGCAGATGGCGCTGATCCGTCCCACGTCCGCCTTGGCCAGATCGTAAATGGCATGGCGCTGCGCACGCCCTGATCGCCGATATGATAAGTCACTCTGTCAATGCAGTGATATTTCACTGCATTGACAGAGTGTCAAAATAGCTTTATAACTTAGCTATATTGCAAATGATCGCTTCGGGAGGATTGGTGATGGATGAGCGGCAGTTCCGCAATGCGCTTGCTGAATACGCGACCGGCGTGACCATCGTCAC
>JBDHTA010000170.1:0-8697 GCA_039808465.1 Rhizobiaceae bacterium
AGGCAAATCCATGGATGTGACCGTCCACCCAGGCCTCGGCCACCGCCGCCGGATAGGCCCGAACATAGCAGCCATCACTATGCGGAAGATCCAGCACGAAGAAGCGGGCCTTCTGTTCCACACCGCCGATCACCACCATCGCCTCGCCGAAATCGGCCTGCGCGTGGCCCGGCGGATGGGCAAGTGGCACGAACACTTCCTGCCGGCGCTGATCCCGCTCGCGCATGTAGTCCTTGATGATCGTGTAGCCGCCGGTGAACCCGCACTCGTCGCGCAGGCGGTCAAATACCCGCCTGGCCGTATGCCGCTGCTTGCGCGGCACCTTCAGGTCCTCGTCGAGCCAATGCTCGATCGTCGAAACAAACGCATCCAGCTTCGGACGCCGGATCGGTGATCGCCGCTGGTAACCGGGTGGCGTCGAATACGACACCATCTTCGCCACGCTGTCGCGCGATATGTTGAAATGCTTCGCCGCCTGACGCTGCGTCATCCCTTCCGAAACAGCCAGACGAACCTTCAGATATAGTTCCACGGTGTAGATCCCCTGTCCCTCCTGCGATCATTGCAGAAGGAAGATAGGTGGCCGGATTTTACTCCGCCCGCAGCAGCATTATGCCGCCGCTACCGTGGCCGACTTTTGCACCGCCGCTCTCAGAATTCTCGCAACCATCCGGACCGTCAAACGCGGCATTCCAACAAAATCGCGATCAGGAGCCTCATTTGCGATGCCCATCCCATCTACACCAAGTGTTGCCCAAGCTCGCTTCGCACGCGTTGGCCCCAAATCCGGCCCGCCATGTTTCTTTGAGCCGCCTACGATTGTAGGAGCGATTTCATTCGCATGATTTTTCCAGGCAGAAACACCCCGCCAACCCTTTTCAGCCATTAGATCATGGAGAGTTTCGCCAACAGTAGGCGCCGCATGGCTATGCGAAACTGGCCACTCAAAATTGTCGCTAAAATCATTCCGAATAGCGACAATCAAAACACGCGGGCGAAGTTGAGGGACACCAAAATCTGACGCATTGAACAAGCGCCAGTCTACTGTATACCCCATAAGACGAAGCTGCTCTTTGAGCTCTTGCCGATAATCAAAAAATAACCGCATCAAGAAAACCGCGGACGTTTTCAATCATCACAGCCTTTGGACGCGTTTCGTCAACAACCCGCAGAGCATCCGGAAAAAGATTGCGTTCGTCGTCGCGTCCAAGCTGCTTCCCCGCGACAGAGAATGGCGGACAGGGTAAACCTCCAGCTAAAAGATCGATTCCCATATAAGGGCGCCCATCAAAACTAGAAAGGTCCGCCTGAGTCCCTTCTACCACGTTCCATTGGGGCCGATTAAGGCGAAGCGTTTCTCTGCAATGGGCGTCAATTTCTACCGCTGCTTCATGCGCAAAGCCAGCTTGTTCCAAGCCCAAAGCCTGCCCGCCCGCCCCGGCGCACATTTCAACAGAAGATAAGGCTTTGAGGATCACAACAAACTCTCACTTTAACATTCTTCATGATTCTTGACATGCCTGTCCCTTAAGGGAAATCCCCAAAAGAAGGCGTCGCCACCCCTTCAACAGCTTTGATGTAAACCGTGGAGATGCGCTGTTACCCCAGAAGGGCATAACGTGGCTTGCAGAGATAGGCAAGTAAGCAGCGCGGTAGCACCGCTCTGCGCGCTGGTGGCTTTGATCTCATAAAACACATATTTTCTTAGGTTTTATTGCCAACCTATGCTGGCATCATCCCAGTCAAAAGCTCATTGCTGTTTTGGCTTTCGCAAGTTTCGCGAAATCACATGCGACTGTACCTGCTTGACCAAGGCACGGCATGGCAAGACTGGCTGCAAGGGCCGCACGGCCCCGATGGACAAGCTGGACCATCCTTGCAAGCGTCATTGATCATTGGCACGAGCACACCGAGCGTCGCCGTGAACACTTGGCAGAGCTTCACAGACGAATCAAAGAAACCGACCAGCGACTCGGCACACCATCGAAGCCAGCATGGTGGACAAGGACGGCGCCATGGCGAAAGAACGCATGAAATGGCGCACCCGACAGGATTCGAACCTGTGACCTTTGGAATCGGAATCCAACACTCTATCCAGCTGAGCTACGGGTGCATCGACTTGCGGTGAAGATTCGCCGCTGTCGGATGCAGGGTTCTTAACTCAGGATGACATGGGCTTCAATCCGAAAATGCGAACTCCGCACAATTTGCCGTCTTCGGGTGCCCGGGCCCGGTTCAGCACCACCGCAAGGCAAATGCGGATCAATCCTCCGGAGCCCGGCCCTGTGTTTCCTGACGCGCCGGTTTGAAGGTGAATTTGACGACATAATCGCCGTTGCGCTTGATCCGCGTCTTCACCCTGACGCGGACGGGAACGTCGAAAGCAGCCTGCGCGGCCGCGAAACTCCGGCGCGCCTCGGACATCGCCTCGTGATAGGCGCTGTTGTCGCGGCGCGGGCTTTCCGCCATCAGCCGCATCAGCTCGGTCATATCGGGCACTTGTCCGGCCATTTTCATTCCCGTTGGTTGCCGCCGTTCCGGCGCTAGGTCAGCTTCGTTCCACTCTCCATGGTTAAAGGCATGGGATGTGCGCTCTTTCAAGGTATCCGATGACCATGCAGGCCGAAAACTTCGCGGCAGCCCGCCGCGCCTTCGATACAGGCGATTTCAATGGCTCGCTGAATCATCTTCAGACCCATATCGCCGCCACCGGGGATCTGGACGAGCCTGTGGCCAGCCTGCTCGGCCGGACATTGCTGCACCTGGATCTGCCGGGCGAAGCGGGTGAATTTTTCGAAATGGCCGCCTCGCTCGATACCGATGCCGCCTTCCGCAATCACCGGGATGCCGCCCTCGCCTATTTCAATGGCGATAGCACCGACAAGGCGCTGCTGAACGCGATGAAGGCCATGCGTCTCGGCGACGATCCGGAATTGACCTTCATCCTTATTTCCCTGCTCATCAAGACCAACGACATGCAGCTTGCCGGGCAGTTGAAATTCAAGCTGATCGACAGCGACAATCCGAAACATCTGGATTTGGCGCTGCAACTGATCGGCGCCGACCGCTGGGATGCCCGCTCGCTGATCCTTCTGCGCAAGATCCGCAGGCATCGCCCGAAGGATATCGTGATCCGCAACGCCGTGCTGACGCTGGCGCGCGAATTCTGCGATTACGAGGTGCTGGACGAAGAGGAGCGGCAATTGCCGCCCGCCCTCTGGCGCCGCCCGGAACTGGTGCAGCAGGAAACGCCGCACGACAATCTTCACTGGTGCGACGACGAGGCGGTGAACAGTCTGGCCCGCAATTCGGAAACCATCCAGCCGATGCCGAACGCTTCCACCGGCAGCAAGCGGCGCGCCCGCCCGCATGCATGGGCTCAGAAAATCCGCATCGGCTATCTCTCCGCCGATTTCTTCACCACCCATGCCACCATGCGCCTGCTGGGCGATGTGCTGCGCCGCCATGATCGCCAGCGTTTCGAAATCACGCTGTTCTGCCATACTCCGCCGCACCAGACCGCCAGCGCCGACGAACAGGCGGCACGGGCCGAATGGGGCAAAATCGTCGATCTGAACGGGCTGGACGACGGAGCGGCGGCAGCCCGCATCCGCGCCTGCAACATCGATATTCTCGTCGATCTCAAGGGCCATACGACCCATTCCCGCGTTACCCTGCTCAATCACGGGCTGGCGCCGGTGCAGGCGACATGGCTCGGCTTCCCCGGCAGTGTCACGGAGATCGATCTGGATTACGTCATCGGCGACCGCTTCGTGCTGCCGGATAGCTCGAAGCCCTTCTATCACGAGAAATTCTGCCGCCTGCCGGAAAGCTACCAGCCCAACGATCCGCGATCGCGGCCACTGCCGGAAGCCGCCAGCCGCGCCGAACTCGGCCTGCCGGAAGACCGCTTCGTTTTCGCCTCCTTCAACGGTTCGGCCAAGATCAGCCGCGAGGCCGTCGCGCTCTGGGCCCGGCTGCTTCAGGAAACACCCGGCTCCGTGCTGTGGATCATGTGCAAAACGGCGGCAATGGATGCGAACCTGCGCCAGCGCTTCGCAAAGCTCGGCGTCGATCCGGACCGGCTGATCGCCACCACCGCCGCCCCTTACGAGCAGCACATCGCCCGCCTGCAAGCTGCGGATCTGGCGCTCGACACCTTCCCCTACAACGGCCACACCACCACTTCGGACATGCTGTGGGCGGGCCTGCCGGTGCTGACGATGAAGGGACGGCACTTCGCCTCCCGCGTTTCCGAAAGCCTGCTGAACGCCGCCGGATTGCCGGACCTCGTCGCCGCCTCGGCGGAGGAGTTCGTGGCGCTCGGCCGCGATCTCTATCGTGAGCCCGGACGGCTGGCCGCCCTGCGGCAAAGGCTGGCGGCAAACCGCTTTACCGCGCCGCTGTGCGATTCCGAGCGCTTCTGCCGCCATCTGGAAACGGCTTACGAAACGATGGCCGATCGGGCGCGGCAGGGCAAGGCGCCCGATCATTTCGATGTCGCTGTCCGGGATATGCCATGAACATGATAAATGCACATTTCGCCGCGGCACGCCGGGCCTTCGAGGCAGGCGATTACGACGGCTCCCTCCAGCATCTGCAATCGCAGATCGCCGCTTCCGGCGATATCGACGAGCCGGTGGCCTGCCTGCTGGGCAGCACGCTGCTGCGGCTCGGGCTTCCGGGCGAAGCGGCCGAATTCTTCGAAATGGCGGCGGGGTTGGATGAGTCCTTGGCCTTTCGCAATCATCGCGATGCGGCGCTGGCCTGGTTCAGCCACGGCGCTTGCGAAAAAGCGCTGCTGAATGCCATGAAGGCAATCCGGCTGGGCGAAGACGCGGAGCTGCATTTCATTCTCGTCACGCTGCTGCTGCAAACCGGCGACACCCAGCTCACCGATCAGTTCAAATACAAGCTGGTCGATAGCGACGATCCGAAGCATCTGGATCTGGCGCAGCAACTGATCGGCATGGACAGGCAGGATCCGCGCGCGCTGGTTCTCCACCGCAAGCTCCGGCGCCTGCGGCCGCAAGACATGGGGTTGCGCAATGCGGTGCTGACGCTGGCGCGGGAATTCTGCGATTACGATGCGCTGGACGAAGAGGAAAGCCGCCTGCCCCGCGACGCCTGGACCAGCGCCGGGCTTCTGGCCCATGAAACCCCGCACGACAATATTCGCTGGTGCGACGACGAGGCCGCGAACCGGCTGGCGCTCAATTCGCATACGATCCACCCGATGCCCGGCCGTTCCACCGGCAGCGCCCGGCGCGCCAGGCCGCATGTCCGGGGGCCGAAAATCCGCATCGGCTATCTTTCCGCCGATTTCTTTCCCACCCATGCCACCATGCGCCTGCTGGGCGATGTGCTGCGCTGCCATGATCGCCAGCGTTTCGAGATCACGCTGTTCTGCCGGACGCCGCCGCAGTTTACCGAAAGCCCGGCGGCGAGGGCGGCCCGGGCCGGATGGGGCGAGATCGCCGATCTGAACGGCTTGAGCGATGACGAGGCGGCAGCGCGCATCCGCGCAAGACAGATCGATATCCTCGTCGATCTGAAGGGCCATACGGGCCACTCCCCCGCGGCGCTGCTCAATCACGGGCTGGCGCCGGTGCAGGCGACATGGCTCGGCTTTCCCGGCAGCGTTACCGAAATCGATCTGGATTACGCCATCGGCGACCGCTTCGTGCTGCCGGATAGCTCCAAACCCTACTACCACGAGAAATTCTGCCGCCTGCCGGAAAGCTACCAGCCCAACGATCCGCTATCGCGGCCATTGCCGGAAGCCGCCCGCCGCGCCGATCTCGGCCTGCCGGAAGATGGTTTCGTGTTCGCCTCCTTCAACGGTTCGGCCAAGATCAACCGGCAAACCATCGCGCTATGGGCTCGCCTCCTGCAAGAAACGCCCGGCTCCGTGCTGTGGATCATGTGCCGGTCAATGGCAATCGGCAGCATCTGCCGGCGCTTCGAAACCCATGGCATCGGCCGGGAGCGGCTGATCACCGCCGCCCCCGCCCCTTACGAACAGCACATAGCCCGCATTCAGGCCGCCGATCTCGCGCTCGACACCTTCCCCTGCAACGGTCACACCACCACTTCGGACATGCTGTGGGCGGGCTTGCCGGTGCTGACGATGAAGGGACGGCATTTCGCCTCCCGCGTTTCCGAAAGCCTGCTGAACGCCGCCGGATTGCCGGACCTCGTCGCCGCCTCGGCGGAGGAGTTCGTGGCGCTCGGCCGCGATCTCTATCGTGAGCCCGAACGGCTGGCCGCCCTGCGGCAAAGGCTGGCGGCAAACCGCTTCATCGCGCCGCTGTTCGATTCCGAACGCTTCTGCCGCCATCTGGAAACGGCCTATGAGACGATGGACGGGCGGGCGCGGCAGGGCAAGGCGCCCGATCATTTCGATGTCGCCGCCGCCCCGCCACGCGCAGCCCCGTTCCGGTGAAAAAACTGCAAGCGCGGAACAACTTGCCGCCTCATCGCTTTGTCTCCTCTCAGTGCCGCGTTACCGCAATCTTCGCAAGGGAGAACAGCCATCATGCCCATACGCACCGTGGTCTGGGGTGAAAACATCCACGAGCAGACGAACGAAACCGTCGCCGGTATCTATCCGGAGGGAATGCACACGGCGATTGCCCGGGCGATTGCCGCCGATCCCCTGATCGCCGCCTCCACCGCCACCTTGCAGGAACCCGAGCATGGGCTGAGCCGGGAGCGGCTCGACGATACCGATGTCCTGATCTGGTGGGGCCACAAGGATCACGGCGCGGTGTCGGATGCGGTGGTGGAGCGGGTCGCCGCCCGCGTCTGGGAAGGCATGGGCCTGATCGTGCTGCATTCCGGCCATTTCTCCAAGATCTTCAAGCGGCTGATGGGCACGCCCTGCGCGCTGAAATGGCGTGAGGCGGGCGAGCGCGAGCGCATCTGGACCGTCAATCCGCGCCATCCCATCGCCGCCGGGCTCGATGAGAATTTCGTGGTGGAATATGAGGAAATGTATGGCGAGCCGTTTTCGGTGCCCGAGCCGCTGGAAACCGTTTTCATCTCCTGGTTCCAGGGCGGCGAGGTGTTCCGCTCCGGCATGACCTGGCGGCGCGGCGCGGGCAACATCTTCTATTTCCGCCCCGGCCACGAAACCTATCCGACCTATCACGACGCCAATGTCCGCAAGGTGCTGATCAATGCGGTGAAATGGGCCCACAACCCGCAGGGCACGCTGAAGAGCATTCACGACGCGCCGAACGTGCCGGTGGACAAGGCGCTGGAGCCGATCGAGGAACGCGGGCCGAAGCTGCATCAGGCCGGTGAAGCGGGTTACCGCTAGGGCGTTTCCGCTTTTCTTCGGATGGCGAAAACACCCTGGCTCTTTCTTGTCACGCATTTCCGGGCGGAAAACCGGTATCCGCGTTTCCCGGAAATGCCCTAAAGGAGACGGCATGCGTCTGCTCATTCTCGGAACCGGCGGCATGGCCAAGGCCCACGCCACCCATTTCCAGGCCATCGACGGCGTCACGGTCGTCGGCGCGGTGGATGTCGATGCCGCCCGCGTCAACGCCTTTGCCGACCAGCACGACATAGAACACCGTTTCACCTCGCTGGACGAGGCGATCGCATGGAACGGCTTCGATGCGGCGACGAACGTCACGCCCGACCGCGTCCACCACCCGACGACGCTGGCGCTGATTGGCGCCCGCAAGCATGTGATGTGCGAGAAGCCGCTGGCGGAAACCTATGAGAAAGCCATGGAGATGACCGAAGCCGCCGAGGCGGCGGGCATCATCAACATGGTCAACCTCACCTATCGCAACGTCGCGCCTCTCCAGCGGGCGCGCGAGATCGTGCTGTCGGGCGAAATCGGCACGGTCAAGCATGTGGAAGCCTCCTACCTGCAAAGCTGGCTGGTCTCGCGGGCCTGGGGCGACTGGCGCACGGAATCGCAATGGCTATGGCGGCTCTCCACTGGCCATGGCTCCAACGGCGTTCTCGGCGATATCGGCATCCATATTCTCGATTTCGCCTCCTATGGGGCGGCAAGCGAGATCGAGCATGTCTATGCGCGCCTGAAAACCTTCGACAAGGTGACGGGCGGCTCCATCGGCGATTACAGGCTGGATGCCAATGACAGCTTCACCATGTCGGTGGATTTCGCCAATGGCGCGCTCGGCGTCGTGCATGCCAGCCGCTGGGCAACCGGCCATCTCAACGAATTGCGGCTGCGCATCTACGGCGAAAAGGGCGGGCTGGAAATCAGCCACAGCACGGAAGGCTCGTCGCTGCGCGGCTGTCTGGGGCCGGATGCGGAAACGGCGACATGGCGCGTCATCGATGCCGGAACCGTGCCGACCAATTACCAGCGCTTCGCGCAGGCGGTGAAAACCGGCATCCAGCCGGACCCCGCCTTCCGCCACGCCGCCAATCTGCAAAAGGTGCTGGATCTCGCCATCCTGACCGAGAAGGAGCGCTGCGAGCGCGCCGTCATGCCGCAGGAAAGCTCTTTTTAAGCCTGAGGACAATCCCGGATTGGCAAAAGTCGCGGCGCGGGCTATGCAGGGCCCATGTCCGACAATGTCATCAAATTCCAGCCCCGCCAGCAACCCAAGCCGCCGCGCCAGACGCCGCCCTGGGCAAAGCGGCTGCTGATCGTCCTCGGCATCGCCGCCTTCTTCGCCGCCGCCTTCCTCTATTTCTCGCTGACAG
>JBDHTA010000171.1:0-8692 GCA_039808465.1 Rhizobiaceae bacterium
AAATCCATCTCGTCGGCGCCGAGCAGGAAGAGAACGTCCATCGCGCCCAGCATGTCGGCCGCCTTGACGCCGTTCTCGCCCGGCACGAAGCCGAGATCGAGACCGCCGACGCGGGCCGCCGCCGTGTGCAGCACCGCAAAGCCGTTCCACTCGCTGCCGACCGCGCCGACCGCATCGGAAAGCGCTGCGATCTGCGACAGAACCGCTGCGCCATCCGGACCGCTGATCGCGCCCTGGCCGACGATGATCATCGGGGCCTTCGCCAATTTCAGCTTGTCGAGGAAGGACAGGTTGCCTGCGGCGAGATCGGCGAGCGTATCGGTGCCCGCGCCGAGATATTCATAGCCGTAGCGCAGTTCGCTGGCTTCGCCGATCACGCCGATCGGGAAGTTGCCGCGCCGCCAGCGCTTGCGGATGCGGGAGTTGAGAACCGCCGCCTCATAGCGCGGATTGGCGCCGACGATCAGCAGCGCGTCGGCCGCTTCGATGCCTTCGATGGTGGGGTTGAACAGGTAGCTCGCGCGGCCATTGGCCGGATCGAGGGCTGCGCCATCCTGACGGCAGTCGAGGTTCTGCGAGCCGAGCGACCTGACCAGTTCGGACAGCGCATACATTTCCTCGACGGACGCGAGATCGCCCGCGATCGCGCCGATCCTGTCGGCGGAGGCGGCGGAGACGGCGGCCTTGATGGCGCCGAAGGCTTCGCCCCAAGTCGCGGCCTGCAAACGGCCGTCGCGGCGCACATAGGGCCGGTCAAGGCGCTGGGTCTTCAAACCATCCCAGATGAAGCGGGTCTTGTCCGAAATCCACTCCTCGTTGATCGCCTCGTTGACGCGCGGCAGGACGCGCATGACTTCGCGGCCACGAGTATCGACGCGGATCGCCGAGCCCAGCGCATCCATCACGTCGATGGATTCGGTCTTGTTCAGCTCCCACGGACGCGCCGTGAAGGCGAAGGGCTTCGAGGTCAGCGCGCCGACCGGGCAGAGATCAATGACATTGCCCTGAAGCTCGGAGGTCATCGCCTGCTCGAGATAGGTGGTGATTTCGGCATCCTCGCCACGGCCGATCAGGCCAAGCTCGGAGATGCCGCCGACTTCCGTGGTGAAGCGGACGCAGCGCGTGCAGTGAATGCAGCGGTTCATCGACGTCTTGACCAGCGGGCCGATATACTTGTCCTCGACGGCGCGCTTGTCCTCGTGATAGCGCGAGGAGTCGATGCCGAAGGCCATGGCCTGATCTTGCAGGTCGCATTCGCCGCCCTGGTCGCAGATCGGACAATCGAGCGGATGGTTGATCAGCAGGAATTCCATCACGCCTTCGCGGGCCTTCTTGACCATCGGCGTGTTGGTGAAGACTTCCGGCAGCTCGCCGTTCGGGCCGCCGCGAATGTCGCGCACGCCCATGGCGCAGGAAGCGGCGGGCTTCGGCGGGCCGCCCTTCACCTCGATGAGACACATGCGGCAATTGCCGGCGACCGACAAACGCTCATGAAAACAAAAGCGCGGAACTTCGGCACCGGCTTCCTCGCACGCCTGCAACAGCGTGAAATGATCCGGTACCTCGATCTCTTTGCCGTCAACTTTTAGCTTCGCCATCGTACCTTACGTCCTGTTTCCGTCCATCTGAGCATTTCCGCCTTTCTTCACAAAGCGTAAATGCTCCGGCTCTTTGTCTTGGCGCATTTCCAGAAGGGAAAACCGGTTTCCACTTTCTGCGGAAATGCTCTGGCGCAGACGCCGCACTTTCATTCCTGCATTCGCCCGCGGGCAAACGTCATTTTCCCTTTTTCACCGGAGCGGCCAGGGCCTTCGCCTGCCCGATCCAGTCATCGCGCCCGATCCGCCCGTCGAGACCGAGATCCGCATCGAAACGCTGCATATCCTTCGGCGACCATGCCGCGATTTCAGCGAAGCGGCGAACGCCCTTGGCGTTCAGCACCTGCTCCAGCTTCGGCCCGACGCCGGAGATGCGCTTGAGATCGTCGCCAGCACTTGCCGCGGCCTTCGGCTTGCGCGCCGCCGGAGCGCGCTTGACCGGCGCGGGAGCCTTCGGCGCCACAACCGGCGCCTCCGCCTCGACAGGAGCCGGGACCGGCTTCACCTCGGGCGACACCGCAGGCTTTGTCTCCGGAACCGGCGCTTCAACCGCCGTTTCCTCTTTCCCCTTGTCGGCGTCACGGTCGAGCATGCCGAGCATCGCCCGCGCAAACTGCGTCTGGATGCCGATGCCGACCGCGGTTGCCGCCGCAAACGCCGCCGCCGATTGCATCAGGAGCGGATAGAGGCCGTCCGCGCCCTTGGCGGCGGCCTCTTCTCCCTTCCCGTCCTGTCCGGCGGCTTTGGTCATCGTCTTACTCCGCCGCCTGCATCACGGCGCCCATCGTCGTGGCGTTGCGGGTGAATTCATCGATACGGGCTTCCATTTCCGGGCGGAAATTGCGGATTAGGCCCTGAACCGGCCAGGCGGCGGCATCGCCGAGCGCGCAGATGGTGTGGCCTTCGATCTGCTTGGAGACCTGGAACAGCATGTCGATCTCGCGCTTCTGGGCATTGCCCTTGACCATGCGCTCCATCACGCGCCACATCCAGCCGGTGCCTTCGCGGCAGGGCGTGCACTGGCCGCAGCTTTCATGCTTGAAGAAGGCGGCCAAGCGCGCAATCGCCTTGATGATGTCGGTGGAGCGATCCATCACGATCACCGCCGCCGTACCGAAGGAAGACTTGACATCCCGCAGACCATCGAAATCCATTGGACAGTCGATGATATCCTCCGCCTTGACCACCGGGCAGGACGCGCCGCCGGGGATGACGGCCAGCAGGTTATCCCAGCCACCGCGAATGCCGCCCGCGTGACGCTCGATCAGCTCGCGGAAGCTAATGCCCATGGCTTCCTCGACCGTGCACGGCGTGTTGACGTGGCCGGAGATCATGAACAGCTTGGTGCCGACATTGTTCGGACGGCCGATGGAGGAGAACCAGCCCGCGCCGCGGCGCAGGATCGTCGGGGCGACCGCGATCGATTCGACGTTGTTGACCGTGGTCGGGCAGCCGTAGAGACCCATATTGGCCGGGAACGGCGGCTTGAGACGCGGCTGGCCCTTCTTGCCCTCGAGGCTTTCGAGCAGCGCGGTTTCCTCGCCGCAGATATAAGCGCCCGCGCCGTGATGGACGTAGATGTCCATATCCCAGCCGAGCTTGTTGTTCTTGCCGAGCAGACCGGCATCGTAGCACTCGTCGATCGCCGCCTGGAGCGCCTCGCGCTCGCGCATATATTCGCCGCGCACATAGATATAGGCGGCATGCGCGCCCATGGCGAAGGAGGCGATGACGCAGCCTTCGATCAGCGTATGCGGATCGTTGCGCATGATCTCGCGGTCCTTGCAGGTGCCCGGCTCCGATTCGTCGGCGTTGACGACGAGGTAATGCGGACGGCCATCGCTTTCCTTCGGCATGAAGGACCATTTCAGACCGGTGGGGAAGCCCGCCCCGCCACGGCCGCGCAGACCGGATGCCTTCATCTCGTCGATGATCCAGTCGCGGCCTTTTTCGAGAATCTGCTTGGTGCCATCCCACAGGCCACGGCTCATGGCGCCTTTCAGCGACTTGTCCTTGAGGCCGTAGATGTTGGTAAAGATGCGATCCTGATCAGCTAGCATGGCTCTTTTTCCGCCGGTTCATCGATTGTGCCGGAAACCGTTTCACCGCCTCGGCGGCTGTCCGGTTCCCCGAATGATAGAACGCCATTTGCGATCGCTCAACCATTCCCATGTTCCCTCACGGATTTCCTGACGAAACCCGCAATGGCATTTTTCCCGCCGCGAGAAGCGGCGATTATTCCTTCACCGCATCCGTGGTGCCGGAAGGCGGCCCGGCCTCGGCCGCATCGGCATTCGCCTTTGCGGCGGCGGGCGCGGTTGCCGGCGTCTTCAGCGCCGGATTGGTTTCATCCGCGTCGGTTCTGGCGCGGGCGGCATTGGAGGGCGGCACGACGGCGCCCTCACCTTCTCCGTTTCCCTGCGCGTCCCCGCCGCTGCGGTTCTCGCCGCCGAGCAGCGTCGTCGGGCCACCGGCAGGCGCCGAGAGCCAGCGATCGATCTGCGGACCGGGCTTGACGTCCGCGCCCTTGCCTGCCTCGAACTGGTCGATGATCTCTTCCAGACGCTCCGGCGTCAGGTCTTCATAGGCGTCCTTGAAGATGATGACCATCGGCGCGTTGACGCAGGCGCCCTGACATTCGACCTCTTCCCACGACAGCGTGCCGTTGTCATTGAGATGGAAGGGCTCCTTGTGGATCTTGCGCTTGCAGACTTCCATCAGCTCTTCCGAGCCGCGCAGCATGCAGGGCGTGGTGCCACAGACCTGAACGTGAGCGCGGGTGCCGACCGGCTTCAACTGGAACTGGGTGTAGAAGGTCGCCACTTCCAGCACGCGGATATAGGGCATGTCCAGCATCTGAGCGACGCTTTCGATACAGGCGCGCGTGACCCAGCCGTCCTGCTCCTGCGCCCGCATCAGCAGCGGGATGACGGCGGATTGCTGCCGGCCCGGCGGATATTTGCGAATGGTGGCCTCGGCCCATACCGCATTCTCCTCGTTAAAGGCAAAACTTGCGGGCTGGACGTTCTCTTCGGCTAATCGACGAACGGACATTCTTCCTCACGCCTGTCTCAGTTTAGGGTTCCGCACCGCGTCTTCGTCAGTGAGACGAATTCGCAGGCATAGGCCGACTGGTCTTTCTGCATAAATACGATGATCTTGCCGCCATTGGGCACGGCAGCGCGAATTTCAAAGCCTTCGGCGATCAACTGCGCCATGGTCGCGTCGCCGCCGGTGGTCGTGCTGCTCTTCAATTCGGCCTGCTGCGCGGCAGCGGAACCGGAAACGAGCAAAACAGACATCAGGGCGGCGGCAAGACGCATCAGCGGTCGACCTCTCCGAAAACGATGTCCAGCGAACCGAGCACCGCCGAAACGTCGGCGAGCTGGTGGCCGCGGCACACGAAATCCATCGCCTGGAGATGCGCATAACCCGGAGCGCGGATCTTGCAGCGATAGGGCTTGTTGGTGCCGTCGGAGACCAGATAGACGCCGAACTCGCCCTTCGGCGCCTCGACCGCCGCGTAAGCCTCGCCCGCCGGAACGTGATAGCCTTCGGTGTAAAGCTTGAAGTGATGGATCAGCGCTTCCATCGACCGCTTCATCTGGCCGCGCTTCGGCGGCACCACCTTGCCATCCAGCGACGAAACCGGCCCCGTACGGGCATCGCCCAGCAGGCGATTCACGCATTGGCGCATGATCTTCGCCGATTCACGCATCTCGATCATGCGAATGAGATAGCGGTCGTAACAGTCGCCGTTCTTGCCGATCGGAATGTCGAAGTCCATCTCCGAATAGCATTCATAGGGCTGCGAGCGGCGCAGATCCCATGCGGCGCCGGAGCCGCGCACCATCACGCCGGAGAAGCCCCAGGCCCAGGCATCCTCCAGCGACACGACGCCGATATCGACGTTGCGCTGCTTGAAGATGCGGTTTTCGGTGAGAAGCTCATCGATATCGTCGACGGTCTTCAGGAAGGGATCGATCCACTTGCCGATATCCTCGACCAGTTCCACCGGGAGATCCTGATGCACCCCGCCCGGACGCACGAAGGCGGCGTGCATGCGCGAGCCGGAGGCGCGCTCATAGAATACCATCAGCTTCTCGCGCTCCTCGAAGCCCCAGAGCGGCGGCGTCAGCGCGCCGACGTCCATGGCCTGCGTCGTGACGTTCAGGAGATGCGACAGGATACGGCCGATTTCCGAATAGAGAACGCGGATCAACTGGCCGCGAATCGGAATTTCCAGCCCGAGCAGCTTTTCGACCGCCAGCGAATAGGCATGCTCCTGGTTCATCGGCGCCACGTAATCGAGGCGGTCGAAATAGGGCAAGGCTTGCAGATAGGTCTTGGTTTCGATCAGCTTTTCGGTGCCGCGATGCAGAAGGCCGATATGCGGGTCGACGCGCTCGACGATTTCGCCATCCAGTTCCAGCACCAGACGCAGAACGCCGTGCGCAGCCGGATGTTGCGGTCCGAAATTGATATTGAAATTGCGGACATTGTGTTCGGTCATCGCCATGCTCGCATGTTTGAGTCGTCCCTGAATGGCTGGTGGCGGCGCGTCAAGACACGGCCAACCGCATTCATCACCCTTTGCAAAGCCCCTGTTACGCCGAACGGGAGCTTAGCACAATCACCTAATAACCGGCTGGCCGAAGACAGCCGGTTCCCGCGTCAGGCTTTCGCCTTCTCGTCGCCCGGCAGCACGTAATCCGTGCCTTCCCAGGGGCTGAGAAAATCGAAATTGCGGAATTCCTGCTTCAGCTCGACCGGCTCGTAGACCACCCGCTTCAGCGCGTCGTCGTAACGCACCTCGACATAGCCCGTGGTCGGGAAATCCTTGCGCAGCGGATGCCCCTCGAAACCGTAATCGGTGAGGATGCGGCGCAGGTCCGGATGGCCGGTGAACAGGATGCCGTACATATCCCAGGCTTCGCGCTCGAACCAGTCGGCGCCCGGATAGACCGGAGTTGCCGACGGAACCGGCTCGTCCTCGGCCGTCGCGACCTTGACGCGGATGCGCAGGTTCCGCTTCGGAGACAGGAGGTGATAGACCACGTCGAAACGCTGTTCGCGGCTCGGCCAGTCGACACCGCAGACATCGATGATATTGACGAAGCCGCAGCGGGCGTCGTCACGCAGAAAGGTCAGGAGCGCGATCAGGTTTTCGCCCGTCGTGGTGACCGCCAGTTCGCCGAAACGGATTTCGGACTGCGCGATCAGCGCGCCCTTGGTTTCCGCCAGGTAAGTCGCAAGCTCGTTCAAGGCTTCGCTCATTGTCGTCGTCCTTTAACGCTTACCGCTCGATCGTGCCCGTCCGGCGAATCTTCTTTTGCAGCAGAAGCACGCCGTAAAGCAGCGCCTCCGCCGTGGGGGGACAGCCGGGAACATAGACATCGATCGGAACGATGCGGTCGCAGCCACGCACGACCGAATAGGAATAGTGATAATAGCCGCCGCCATTGGCGCAGGAGCCCATGGAGATGACGTAACGCGGCTCCGGCATCTGGTCGTAGACCTTGCGGAGCGCGGGCGCCATCTTGTTGGTCAGCGTGCCCGCGACGATCATGACGTCGGACTGGCGCGGCGAGGCGCGCGGCGCAAACCCGAAGCGCTCGACATCGTAACGCGGCATGGAAACCTGCATCATCTCGACCGCGCAGCAGGCGAGACCGAAGGTCATCCACATCAGCGAGCCGGTGCGCGCCCAGGTAATCAGTTCGTCGGTCGACGTGACCAGAAAGCCCTTGTCGGCAAGCTCATTGTTGATCTCGCCGAAAAACGGGTCATTGGCGCCGACAGGCTTGCCGGTATTGGGATCGACGATCCCCTTCGGCTGCGGCGCGATGAGCGTGTTGCCCTGCATCACTCCCATTCCAGCGCTCCTTTCTTCCATTCATAGATAAAGCCGATGGTGAGCACGAAAAGGAACACCATCATGGACCAGAAGCCAAACCAGCCGAGATCGCCGAAGGAAACGGCCCAGGGGAACAGGAACGCCACTTCGAGATCGAAGATGATGAACAGGATCGACACCAGATAGAAGCGGATATCGAATTTCATGCGGGCATCGTCGAAGGCGTTGAAGCCGCATTCATAGGCGGAGAGCTTTTCGGAATCGGGCGCCTTGTAGGCGACGGCGAACGGCGCGATCAGAAGCGCCAGGCCGATCACCAGCGCGATACCGATGAAGATCGCAATCGGGAGATAGGAACTGAGAAGTTCGGTCATCATAGTCATCCATGCTTGTCGGCGGATATCGGGCGACATCCGTGGCCATCAGCCAGCAAGCCGAAAGAGCGTTGCAACGAGCCGTGGTTAGCGCAGCCTGCGCCTTCATGCAAGTCTGAGACCATCATTTCGAACCCCGGTGCCGGACTTTCTCGAACCGGCCTGCGATACGGTAAAAATTCAACCGCCGCAGAACCCTGACGTGCACGAAAACGCTTGAATACAAACCGGAAAGGAGTCAAACTTCGCGCCTTTCGCAAAGGCGGATCACGGAAGATTGACCGGAGAAGAAAATGGCGCGAGTGACGGGGCTCGAACCCGCGACCTCCGGCGTGACAGGCCGGCACTCTAACCGACTGAGCTACACCCGCGCATTGCTTGCCGCCCGATAAAAACCCTTGCGGCGGCAATCGCAAGAGTCTTGGAAGTGGCGCGAGTGACGGGGCTCGAACCCGCGACCTCCGGCGTGACAGGCCGGCACTCTAACCGACTGAGCTACACCCGCATCCTTCCGACAGAGGGTTTTCCCTCCGACCGAGCGGCTCGCGCCGTTCGATGAGCGGCTTCCTAAGGCGTTCGTCCGGAGGTGTCAAGCGGCTTTGAAAACAAAACGGCGCCGCCTGAATTTTTCTTCGGAACGCTGTGCATAACCTCCGGCTTCTCCCGGGCGGCGGAAGGCTTTTTGAAAAAAATCGAAAAACTTCGAAAAAGCCTCTTGCGGTTTTCGGACGATCCGAATACATCACGGCCACCGACGCGGCGGACACATCGAAACGCTGGCGGACGGGCGATTAGCTCAGTTGGTAGAGCGCCTCGTTTACACCGAGGATGTCGGGAGTTCGAGTCTCTCATCGCCCACCATT
>JBDHTA010000172.1:0-8593 GCA_039808465.1 Rhizobiaceae bacterium
CGAGCTTCGTCAGGCGATGCAGGAATACATGAATGCGCTTGCCCAGCGCATGCAGCAGAGCCCCAATGGCAACCAGCAGGCGCAGGCGCCGCGCAACATCCTGCGCCAGCAGGATTTGCAGGCGATGCTCGACCAGCTCGAAAATCTCGCCCGCTCCGGCAACCGCGACGCGGCCAGGCAGATGCTGTCCGAAATGCAGCGGATGATGAACAACCTGCAAACCGCCCGCCCGCAGGGCCAGCAGCAGGACAACAGCCCGATGCGCCAGCAGATCGACCGGCTCGGCGAAATCCTGCGCGACCAGCAGAAGCTGATGGAAGAGACCTTCAAGCTGGATCAGGCGCTGCGCGACCGCATGCAGAGCGGCGATCCGAATTTCGGCGAGGACGGCCAGTTCTTCGACCAGTTGCCGGGCGACCCGCAACAGCCGCCGCAAAGCGGCGGTCAGCAGGGGCCGGACCAGATGGCCGAGCAGCAATTGCGCGACGCCCTGAAGAAGCTGCGCGAGCGGCAGGACGGCCTGGGCAAGAAATTGCAGGAATTACAGAAGGGCTTGAAGGATCTCGGTATGCAGCCCGGCGAAGGCTTTGGCGAAGCGGGCCGCGAGATGAAGGGCGCGGGCGAGGCGCTTGGCGAAGGCGAAGGCGAGCGCGCCGTGCAGGGCCAGGGCAAGGCGCTGGAGGCGCTGCGCAAGGGCGCGCAGGAGATGATGAACCAGATGCAGGCCCAGCAGGGTCAGGGCATGGGCGGCGAAATGCAGGGCTCCGCCGACGGCAACCGCAACGGCCGCGATCCGCTGGGGCGCATGCGCCGCTCCGAAGGCCCCGACTTCGGCGAGCAGGTGAAGGTTCCCGACGAAATCGACGTTCAGCGCGCCCGCGAGATCCTCGACGAAATCCGCCGCCGCCTCGACGGCAAACCCGGCGCGGATTACGAACGGCGCTATCTGGAACGGCTGCTGGATATCAAGTGAAAAGGGCGGCCCGGAAGGCCGCCGCGTTTCAACGGTCTTACGCCGCCAGCGCGTGCGCCACGGCCTTGCGGATATCGGGCAGCGCGAAGGGCTTGGCCACCACGTCGACGATCTTTTCCATCAGGTCGTCGGCGCGTTCGCGCTGTTCGGCATAGCCGGTCATCAGCAGGATTTTCATTCCCGGAAAGGCGGAGGCGGCGCGGTGCGCCAGTTCGATGCCGTCCATCACCGGCATGCGGATATCCGACAGCAGCAGGTCGAACCCGCCTTCCTGCAATCGTTCCAGCCCTTCGGCCCCGTCGGCGGCTTCCCATGTCTCGTGGCCATCCAGCCTGAGGGCGCGGGCCACGAAACTGCGCAGCGAATCCTCGTCTTCCGTAATCAGAATTCTGGCCATCGCTTGCTCCATCACATTTGTATCGATGGGGCAGAGATCACCAGACTTTCGTATGCGATCCGTAAACATCGGGGGGCCGGATGGCGCGCATGGTTAACAAGCCATGCACCCCCGCCGCATCGCTGTTCCGATATGGATCAGTCCGCGTCGCCGGTCACCACGCCGACGAAAGGCAGCTCGCGGAAAGCATAGGCGACGTCCATGCCATAGCCGACGACGAAATAATCCGGGCATTCGAAGCCGACATAATCGGCCTCCAGCTTTTCCTTCCGCTTCACGCTCTTGTCGAGCAGCACGGCGATGGAGACGTTGCGCGCCCCGCGCTCATAGAGCAGTTCCCGGGCAAACAGCAGCGTGCGCCCCGATTCGAGGATATCGTCGATCAGCAGGACGTCGCGGCCATGCACATCGCTGTCGATATCCTTGACGATGCGCACGCCCTTCGATTCGGTGCCGGTGCCATAGCTGGACAGCGTGATGAACTCGACCTCCGGGGCAAGCCCGACATCGTGCAGGGCGCGGATCAGGTCGGCGGCGAAGATGAACGAACCCTTCAGCACGGCGATGACCAGCAGATCCTTGGTCGGGCCTGCGGCGATCTGATCGGCCATGCGGCGGTTACGCTCGGCGATCATCTCTGCGGTGAAAAGCGGCTCGATATTCTTTCCGCGAACGACTGGCATAAGCTGGCTCCGGTTGATCTTTTGTTATCCCGGATTACCACATCCTCAAGGATGCGCGACAGCCGCCGTGACGAAGGAAAGGCGGATTTGCGGATCTTTTCCGCCCGGATGCGGCAGGCGCGCCGCAAATCCCCGGCTGTGGCCGCTGAAGATCGCCGCGACGGGCGGCTCGATGATGGTGCTGGCGACCAGCCTTTCGCCGGAAAGGATATCGGCCCGGATCGCAGGCACGCCGACGCGGCCGCTGGCGCGGTTCTCGATGATGCCGCGCACGGTCAGCACGCCGAGTCCGCCGGATTGCTCGGCCGCCAGCGTCACATGGGTAATGTCGAGCGGGTTGGCGTCACGCGGGCCCGGCGCACTTGCCCCGGCAATGCCCGCAAGCCCGCCCGCCAGCAGGAAGAAGACGGCGGCAAACAGCGCCACGACAGCGGAAAAACGCCGGCCGGAGAGATCGCGCAGATTGCGCTCGGCGCGGGCGATTGCCGCCATGGCCTGCCCCGCCGCCTGCGCGAAAGCCGGATGCGAGACCCGCGCCACCTTTGCGGCAGGCGCGTTGTCGTTGTAGCGGAAGCGCTGCGAACGCGGGCGCGAATCGGCCATTTCCACGAAATCGGCATCGATCACGTCGGCGGCGCGCAGCCTGCGGGGCGCTGCCTTCGGTGTCTTCGGCTCGGGGGGAAGAAGATCGCAGTCGGCAATCGCCTGGTTCCGGAATCGAAATGTCGCCATGGTTTCGTGCTCTCCACCTGCATGGAACCGGAGTTTTCAAGGCAACCCGAAGCGGGCCGCATTGAATCGAATCCCCCTCAGTCGTAAACGGGAATGGTTAATGCTTCGAAAACATGACCCGGCGGCAGCGGAGCCGGAAGGGCATGGTAACCTTCGGTCAACCCTGATGGTTAAGATTGCGGCAGACACGAAGCGGCGCCGCGCGCGCGAAACGAACGGAAAAGCGCCTTGATTCACTTTGAGAATGTCGGCTTGCGCTATGGCATGGGACCGGAAATCCTCCGCGATCTCACCTTCGACATTCCTGCGCGCTCCTTCCAGTTCCTCACCGGCCCATCGGGCGCGGGCAAGACGACGCTGCTGCGGCTGCTCTTCACGTCGCTCAGGCCGACCCGCGGCATCATCCGCATGTTCGGGCGCGATATCACCGCCGTTCCGCGCAGCGAATTGCCGATGATGCGCCGCCGCGTCGGCATCGTGTTTCAGGATTTCCGCCTGCTCGATCATCTCACCACCTATGAGAACGTCGCCCTGCCGCTGCGCGTGCGCGGCAAGGACGAGGCGAGCTACCGCACCGATGTTCTGGAGCTTCTGAAATGGGTCGGGCTCGGCGAGCGGCTGAACGTGCTGCCGCCGGTGCTGTCGGGCGGGGAAAAGCAGCGCGCGGCCATCGCCCGCGCCCTGATCGACCGCCCGGAAATCCTGCTCGCCGACGAGCCGACCGGCAATGTCGACCCGCCGATGGCGCGCCGCCTGCTCAATCTCTTTCTCGAACTCAACCGGCTGGGAACGGCGGTGGTGATCGCCACCCATGATTTCGGCCTGATGGATCAGGTCGACGCAAGACGGATGATTCTCACCGAAGGGCGGCTCGATCTCTATGAATAAGCCGCCAGCCCCCCGCAAAGCCGCCGCCGCCACCGTGCCGGCGCCCGAACCCGGCGTCGAGGCGCCCGCCAAGGCCGCCCGCCGCCTGCCGGTGCGCGTGCGCCCGAGGGCGCCGATCGTGCCGCCTTCCAACATTCAGGGCAATGCGCTGATCGTGGTGATCGCCATCATGTCCTTCCTCGCCTGCCTGACGCTTGGCGGCGTCAGCATGGTGCGCGCCACGGCGGCAAGCTGGCAGAGCCAGATTTCCCGCGAGATCACCATCCAGATCAAGCCCGAGGAAGGGCTGGACATGGATGCGGCGCTGGCAAAGGCGCGCGATCTGGCGCTTGCCTTCGTCGGCACCAGGGACGGGCAGATCATGGACGACAGCGCCACCGCCCGGCTGCTGGAACCCTGGCTCGGCACCGGCCTCAATCTGGACGAACTGCCGGTGCCGCGCCTGATCGTCATCACCATCGATGAAAGCAATCCGCCGGATTTCGCGGAGATGCGCGCCCAGCTTCAGCGCGAGGTGCCGCAGGCCTTTCTGGACGACCACCGCACCTGGGTCGACCGTCTGGTTTCCATGGCCCACACCACCGTCATGATCGGGCTCGCCATCCTGCTGCTGGTCTTCGTCGCCATGGTGCTGACCGTGGTGTTCGCCACCCGCGGCGCGCTGTCCGGCAACCGCCATATCGTCGAGGTGCTGCATTTCGTCGGCGCGGAGGCCAATTTCATCGCCCGCGAATTCCAGAAGCATTTCCTCAAGATCAGCCTGAAGGGCTCGGCGGCGGGCGGCACCCTCGCCGCCCTCTGCTTCGCGCTTGCGGGCATCCTGCAAAGCCACACGCTCGCCACCCCCCAGACCGATCAGGCGACCGCGCTGTTCGGCACCTTCACCATCGGCTGGATGGGCTATATGGGCATTTTCGCCACCATGCTGATCATTGCCCTCCTGACGACGATGACGGCCCGCCTCACCGTGATGCGCACCATAGACGAGATCGACCTGGTGCGCGCCGATCCGCTGCGGATGGACAACCTGCCCGACTGACACCCCGACAGCGAGCCCCCGGACAATACGAAGATTACAAAATGCAAAAGGCCTGTTCCTTGCCGCAATCTGCGGGTATCGAGGAATCATGACGACGATACCGCCCGATAGCCCCCAGAAAGTACCGGTTTCCGGCCCGGCCGGAAAGCCGCCCGCCCGGCGCGGCCCGGTGCGGCGGCTGGCGCGGATGCTGGGTTTCGCCGCCGTCATCGTCTGCGCCTGCTTCTTCGGCGGCTTCCTGTGGTTCGCCGACTGGGTGACGGCGCTGACGCCGCCCGCCGATCCCAAGGCCGACGCCATCGTGGTGCTGACCGGCGGCTCGCAGCGCATCGATCAGGCGGTCGAACTCCTGCGCAGCGGCGCGGGGGCGCGGCTGCTGATCTCGGGCGTTCACCCCGCCACCTCGCGCAACCAGATCCGCAGGCTCACCGGCAGCTCCGATGCCCTGTTCGCCTGCTGCGTCGATATCGGCTATGACGCGCTCGACACCATCGGCAACGCCGCCGAAACCGTGCGCTGGATTCACGAGCGCAATTACCGGCGCATTCTGGTGGTCACCAACAATTACCACATGCCGCGCAGCCTGTTCGAGCTGCGGCGCGTCGCGCCCGGCACCGAATTCATTCCCTATCCCGTGGTGCGCTCGGATTTGAAGGCGAAGAACTGGTTCGCCGATCCGGATGTGCTGCGCGCCCTGCTGGTGGAATACGGCAAGTTCACCGCCGCCTCCCTGCGCGGCATTCTCGGCCTTGGAAACCTCACCGGTCTGCGTGGCGCCAACAGCGGCAGCCAGCACGCGGCGGGCTCGCCCTGAGCCGCGAACCACCTTTCACGCAAGGGTTTTGCGTCGGCCAGGAAATTCGTGTAGGTGCAGACGACACCCATGCGAGACCCGCTGATGCTGATGCTGCGTTCCGTCCTGTTCAATACGCTTTTCTATGGAAATCTGATCCTGCGGATGATCGTGCTGTCGCCGGTCTACTTCCTGCTGCCGCGCAACAAGGCCTATTCCATCCCGAAGAACTGGGCGCGGTCGAGCAACTGGCTGTTCGCGCATGTCAACGGCACGCATTTCGAGATCGAGGGGTTGGAAAACATCCCGAAAAGCGGCGGCTATATTCTTGCGCCGAAGCACCAGTCCTTCTGGGATACCTTCCTGCTCCTGCCCTGGCTGAACGATCCCGTCTATATCCTCAAGCGCGAGCTGATGTGGATTCCGCTGTTCGGCTGGTATCTGTGGAAACAGCGGATGATCCCGGT
Organism: Rhizobiaceae bacterium; assembly: GCA_039808465.1. Classification (GTDB taxonomy): domain Bacteria; phylum Pseudomonadota; class Alphaproteobacteria; order Rhizobiales; family Rhizobiaceae; genus Metarhizobium. The sequence continues at coordinate 5,973 of JBDHTA010000172.1, forward strand.
CAATCGCGGCGCGCGCGGCAAGGTGATGCTGGAAGTGCTGGCCCGCGCCCGGCAGGAGATGGCGGCGGGCCGCCAGCTCATCATCTATCCCGAGGGCACGCGCCGCCCGCCGGGCGCGCCCCCGGAATACAAATACGGCATTGCCCGCATGTATCGCGATCTCGGCGTGCCGGTGGTGCCGGTCGCCATGCATCCCGGCCTGTTCTGGCCGCGCCGCAAGTCGGTGCGCTATCCCGGCCATTTCAAGGTGCGCATCCTGCCCGCGATCATGCCGGGGCTGAAACCGGACGATTTCTTCAAGCGGCTGGTCGAGGACACCGAAAAGGCCAGCGACGAGCTGCTGATCGAAGCCGCCCGCGACAATCCGCATGTGCCGCTGCCGCCGACGGCGGTGAAGCGGCTGGAGGAGCTTCAGGCGGTTTCCTGAGCCCTGTCCGGAACGGGCCCGCGCAGGCGCCGCACCTCGCTCGCCACGTTTTCCAGCCAGTGATCGCGAATGCCGATCTCGCGCAGGTGATCGATGGTGTTGAACACATAGGCGTCGTTGGCCCCGGATCGGCCCACGGCCGTCTCCACCACCGCCGCCGCCTCCGCCACCTCCAGCGCGCCCGCATATTGATGATGGGCGCGGTCGATGACATAGGCGAGCGCCGTCACCCTGCGCCGGTCGGAAAGCGACACCGGCAGCCTGCGCTCCAGATAGACATGCGTCACCAGCTCGCGCTCGCGCAGGTAAGCCAGCACTCCCTCCGCGTCGCCGGGCGCGACCCGGAAGGCCATGCCCCGGCAGGAGCCGCCGCGATCCAGCCCCAGCACCAGTCCCGGCTTCTCCTCAGTGCCGCGATGCACCCAGGAACGGACGCAGAGAGAGCGGCGATAGCCATGGAGATGCGCGACGGAGCGCTCCACATAGCCGAAGCCGGGGTTCCACATCAGGGATCCGTAGCCAAAGACCCAAAATTCGTCCATATCGCACGCCAAATCACAACCACAACAGGACATCACCATTGGAGAACAAGATGGCAGCGTCAAGCCAAAGCGGCACGAGCAATGTGACAAAAAAGGTGACCATTCTCGCCATCGCCGTCCTTGCCTTGATCGGCCTCTATACGGCGGGATGGTATTATGCCGCCGGAAAGATCAGGGAGCGCACGCTGGCCGTCATCGCGGGTGGGCCGGATGCGCCGGTCAGCGCCACCTGCGCCGATGCCGACATGCGCGGCTATCCCTTCCGCCTCGGCCTGTTCTGCTCCGGCGTCACCGTCGATGACCGCCGCAACGGCGTCTCCGCCAGCTTCGGGGCGCTGCGCTCGGCCGCGCAGGTCTACGATCCCGCCCATATCGTCTGGGAAATGGACCAGCCCGCCGTGATCCGCTCCAGCGATGGCCTTGCGGTCTCCTCGCAATGGTCGTCGTTGCAATCCAGCGTGCAGATCGAAGGCGGGCGTGTGAAGCGCAGCGCGCTGGTGGTCGAGGACGCCAGAACCAATGTCGTCCATCCCCGCCTCGACGGCGCGCTGGACCTGACCTCGAAGCATGCCGAACTGCATATGCGCCAGAACGGCGCGGATGTGGACGCGGCGCTCACCATCGAAAAGCTTGCCGCCGCGCTTCAGGATGGCAGCCGCGCCCTGCCGCCCGTTGATCTGCGCGCCGATGTGACCGTCGTGGGCGGCGCGGCCCTGCTGCAAGGCGGCGGCGATCTTCGCGGCAACAATGCCGAGATCCGCAAGATTTCCGCCGATCTCGGCGAGGGGCGCATGCTGACGGTGAGCGGCCCCGTGGCCGTCGATCAGGACGGCTTCGTCTCCGGCAGGCTGAAGCTCGAGGTCACCGGCATCGACCAGTGGCGCTCGACGCTGAAAGCGGCGCTGCCGGAAGCCGAGAAGACCATCGACACCGCCATCAACATGCTCGGCGCGCTCGCCTCCGGCGGCGACAAGGTCTCCATCGAGCTGACGCTGAACCGCGGCGCGATTCTCGCAGGCGGCTTTATCCCGATCGGCAAGATTCCGCCGCTGCGATAAGAAGCAAAAGGCCGGAGCATCGCCCCGGCCTCATCCTTACTTTTTGTCCAGCGCGTGCCGCCCGAAGTCCGGCGCGTCCACATCCTGCCCGGCTTCCACGATGGAGCGGCGGATGGCGCGGGTGCGGGTGAAGAGGTCGAACAGCTTGTCGCCCTCGCCCCAGCGGATCGCCCGTTGCAGATAGGCGAGATCCTCCGAAAACCGCGCCAGCATTTCCAGAATCGCATCCTTGTTGTGCAGGCACACATCGCGCCACATGGTAGGATCGGAAGCGGCAAGGCGCGTGAAATCGCGAAAACCCGAGGCGGAATATTTGATGACTTCCGATTCCGTCACCGTTTCCAGATCGTCGGCGGTGCCGACGATGTTGTAGGCAATGATATGCGGCAGGTGCGAGACGATGGCCAGCACCTTGTCGTGATGCTCCGGATCCATCTGGTCGACGCGCGAGCCCAGACTTTCCCAGAACAGCCGCAGCCGGTCGAGTGCGGCCTCATCGGTGCCGGGCAGCGGCGTCAAGATGCACCAGCGCCCTTTGAACAGACCGGTGAAACCGGCATCGGGACCGGATTTTTCCGTGCCCGCGATGGGATG
>JBDHTA010000173.1:0-8524 GCA_039808465.1 Rhizobiaceae bacterium
GCAGCATTCTGCCGCATGCCTGCCGGAATTCCGACTCAATTCTTTCATGCGCTTCGGCAGGCGAAGGCGGGGCCGAGGCCGGAAAAGGGAAAAGCGGGTTTTCGACCCTTGCATCGGCAAACAAGGCCGCGATTTCCGGCGGCGGCTCGCCGCCACGGGCCGGTTTTTGTGCTGATGCTTGCGCTTGCGTTGACTTCAAAGGGAATTTTCCGCCTCTCTCGCGCCCAGTTTGAACAAGTGCGGGGTATCAGGCAACTCCCTGTCGCAAAAGCAGGCTAACCTGTTTTGCAGCAGGCGCATGGCGGCGCATAGTGCGTTGCATAAAAATAATGCAATGCACAATATGGACGCTGGCATCACTTGGCATTAACTTCGGTATCATATAGCACTTTCAGCATTAAAATCTGTGGCGCGCATGTGGCGCCGCACCGCCAGTTCGGAGGACCAGCATGACGGATAAAAACGCTGCACTGACACTTGGAACGAAGACCGCGGAGCTTCCGGTTCGCGACGGAACGATCGGTCCGAGTGTCATCGACATCGGGTCGCTCTACAAGGAAACGGGCGCTTTCACCTACGATCCGGGCTTCACCTCGACGGCCGCCTGTGAATCGAAGATCACCTATATCGATGGCGACGAAGGCGTGCTGCTGCATCGCGGCTATCCCATCGAACAGCTTGCCGAACACGGCGATTTTCTGGAAGTCTGCTACCTGCTGCTTTACGGTGAATTGCCGACGGCGGCCCAGAAGAAGGACTTCGATTACCGCGTCACGCATCATACCATGGTGCATGAGCAGATGAGCAAGTTCTTCACCGGCTTCCGCCGCGACGCCCATCCGATGGCCGTCATGTGCGGCTGTGTCGGCGCGCTCTCGGCCTTCTATCACGACTCGACGGATATCACCGATCCGCATCAGCGCATGGTCGCCTCGCTGCGCATGATCGCCAAGATGCCGACGATCGCCGCGATGGCCTACAAGTACCATATCGGCCAGCCCTTCGTGTATCCGAAGAACGATCTCGACTATTCCGCCAACTTCCTGCGCATGTGCTTTGCCGTGCCTTGCGAGGACTATGTGGTCAACCCGGTCCTGTCACGGGCCATGGACCGCATCTTCATCCTGCATGCCGATCACGAGCAGAACGCGTCCACTTCGACGGTGCGTCTTGCCGGGTCTTCGGGCGCCAATCCCTTCGCCTGCATCGCGGCCGGTATCGCCTGCCTCTGGGGTCCGGCGCATGGCGGCGCCAATGAGGCGGCGCTCAACATGCTGGCGGAAATCGGCTCGGCCGATCGTATTCCGGAATATGTCGCCCGCGCCAAGGACAAGAACGATCCGTTCCGCCTGATGGGCTTCGGCCACCGCGTCTACAAGAACTACGATCCGCGCGCCAAGATCATGCAGAAGACCTGCCATGAGGTTCTGAGCGAGCTTGGCATCAAGGACGACCCGCTGCTGGAAGTCGCCATCGAACTGGAAAAGATCGCGCTGACGGACAGCTACTTCATCGAGAAGAAGCTCTATCCGAATATCGACTTCTATTCCGGCATCACGCTGAAGGCGCTGGGCTTCCCCACCACCATGTTCACCGTTCTCTTTGCGCTGGCCCGCACCGTCGGCTGGATCGCGCAGTGGAGCGAAATGGTCGAGGATCCGCAGCAGCGCATCGGCCGTCCGCGCCAGCTCTACACCGGCGCGCCGAAGCGCGATTACGTTCCGGTTTCCAAGCGCTGAAGCCTTGCCGCCCTGCCGCAAGGCGGGGCGGGTTTTCGCTGCCATTCATGAAAAAAGGCCCCGGTTTTGCCGGGGCCTTTTCGCATTGATGGGAGTGGTTATTCCGCCGCCTGCTGGTAATCCTCCACCGGCGGGCAGGTGCAGACCAGATTGCGGTCGCCATAGACGTTATCGACGCGGTTGACCGGCGACCAGTATTTGTCGACGCGGAAGGCGCCGGGCGGGAAGCAGGCCTGCTCGCGGGAATAGGGCCGGTCCCATTCGCCGACCAGATCCTCCACCGTATGCGGGGCATTTTTCAGCGGGTTGTTGTCCCGGTCCATGCGGCCTTCCTCGATCGCGCGGGCTTCCTCGCGGATGGCCAGCATGGCATCGCAGAAACGGTCGATCTCCGCCTTGGTCTCGGATTCCGTCGGCTCGATCATCAGCGTGCCCGCCACCGGCCAGCTCATCGTCGGCGCGTGGAAGCCGCAATCGATCAGGCGCTTGGCGACGTCATCGACGCTGACGCCGGCGCTGGCCGAAAGCGGGCGCGTGTCGACGATGCATTCATGGGCGACACGGCCGTTCCTTGCCGCATAGAGCACGTCATAGGCGCCCTTCAGGCGGGCGGCGATGTAGTTGGCGTTGAGGATCGCCACCTTGGTCGCCTGTGTCAGCCCTTCGCCGCCCATCATCAGGCAATAGCTCCACGAGATCGGCAATATGGACGCCGAGCCGTAGGGGGAGGCCGATACCGTGCCGCCGCGCCCGTCCGTTTCCGGATGGCCGGGCAGGTAGGGGGCGAGATGCGCCTTGACGCCGATCGGGCCCATGCCGGGACCGCCGCCGCCATGGGGAATGCAGAAGGTCTTGTGCAGGTTGAGGTGGCTGACATCCGAGCCGATATCACCGGGGCGGGCAAGCCCGACCATGGCGTTCATGTTGGCGCCGTCGAGATAGACCTGGCCGCCATGGGCATGGACGATCTCGCAGATCTCCCGCACGGTTTCCTCGAACACGCCGTGGGTGGAGGGATAGGTGATCATGCAGCAGGAGAGGTTCTCCGCATACTGCTTTGCTTTCGCACGGAAATCCTCCATGTCGACATCGCCGTTTTCGGTGGATTTCACCACCACCACCTGCATGCCCGCCATCTGCGCCGAGGCGGGGTTGGTGCCATGCGCTGAGGTCGGGATCAGGCAGACGTCGCGATGCGCCTCGCCATTGGCGATATGGTAGTTGCGGATCGTCAGCAGGCCCGCATATTCGCCTTGCGCGCCGGAATTCGGCTGCATCGAGAAGGCGTCGTAGCCGGTGACGGTGCAGAGCTTTTCCGAGAGATCGTCCAGCATTTCCCGGTAGCCGAGCGCCTGATGCGGCGGTACGAAGGGATGGATCTCGGAAAATTCCGGCCATGTGATCGGCAGCATTTCCGCCGTGGCGTTGAGCTTCATGGTGCAGGAGCCGAGCGGGATCATGGCGCGGTCGAGCGCCAGATCGCGGTCGGAGAGGCGGCGGATGTAGCGGGTCATCTCGCTTTCCGCCCGGTTCATGTGGAAGATCGGGTGGGTGAGATAGGCGCTGCGGCGCAGCAGGCCTTCCGGCAGGCGGTAATCCGTCTCGAAATCGGCGACCTTGAAATTGCCGCCGAAGGCGCGCCAGACCGCTTCCAGCGTCGCCGGGCGGCTGCGCTCGTCGAGGCTCATGCCGATGCGGTCGTTGCCGATCTTGCGCAGGTTCACTTCCTCGGCTTCGGCCGCGCGCAGGATCAGGCCTTGCAGATGGCCGACCTCGACGGTGATCGTGTCGAAGAATTCGCCCGGGGAGACCGTGTAGCCGAGGGCTTCCAGCCCCTTGGCCATCAACACCGCCTTCATGTGGACGCGCTGGGCAATCGCCTTGATGCCTTCGGGGCCGTGGAAGACGGCATACATGGAAGCCATCACGGCGAGCAGCACCTGCGCCGTGCAGATGTTGGAGGTGGCTTTCTCGCGGCGGATATGCTGCTCGCGGGTTTGCAGCGACAGGCGATAGGCGCGGTTGCCGCGCGCATCCACGGACACGCCGACGAGGCGGCCGGGCATGGAGCGCTTGTAGGCATCCTTCACCGCCATATAGGCGGCATGCGGGCCGCCATAGCCGACCGACACGCCGAAGCGCTGCATGGAGCCGATGGCGATATCCGCGCCCATTTCGCCGGGGGATTTCAGCAGCGCCAGCGCCAGGGGATCGGCGGCGATGACGGCGATGGCGCCCGCCGCATGCAGACGGGCGATGATCTCGCTGAAATCCTGCAAATGGCCGTAGGTGCCGGGATACTGGAACACCGCGCCGAAGACGCTGGCGGGATCGAGCGCCGCCGGATCGCCGGTGACGATCTCCCAGCCGAGCGGGGCGGCGCGGGTTTGCAGCACGGCGATGGTTTGCGGATGGCAGTTCTCGTCCACGAAGAAGGCTTTCGCCTTCGATTTGGAAACGCGCTCGGCCATCGCCATGGCTTCGGCGGCGGCGGTGGCTTCATCCAGCAGCGAGGCGTTGGCGACGTCGAGACCGGTCAGGTCCGTCACCAGCGTCTGGAAGTTCAGGAGCGCTTCGAGGCGGCCCTGGCTGATTTCCGGCTGATAGGGCGTATAGGCCGTGTACCATGCCGGGTTTTCCAGAATGTTGCGCTGGATGACCGGCGGCGTGATCGTGCCGTAATAGCCTTGGCCGATCAGCGAAACGAGATGCTTGTTGCGTTTGGCGATTTCGCGCAGGCGATCGAGCGCCTCGCGCTCGGTCATCGGCGCGCCCCAGACGAGCGGGGCCTTCTGGCGGATGCCAGCGGGAACCGTGTCGTCGATCAGCGCGTCGAGGCTGTCATAGCCCAGCAGCTTCAGCATCTCCGCCATTTCGGCGGGCGAGGGGCCGATATGCCGCCGGTTGGCGAAATCATAGGGCTGGTAATCGGTGAAGGAAAATTCGACCGGCGAGGACATCAGGCAATCGACTCCAGATAGGCCGCCTCATCGAGAAGGGCGTCGGCATCGGCACGGTTGGCGAGGCGCAGCTTGAAGAACCAGCCCGCGCCCTGCGGATCGGAATTGACCAGCGACGGATCGGCGGTGATCGCCTCGTTGACTTCGGTAATCTCGCCATCCAGCGGACAATAGACTTCCGAGGCCGCCTTGACCGACTCGACGGTGGCGGCATCGTCACCCTTGGAGAAGCTGGCGCCGACATCGGGCAGTTCCACGAAAACGAGGTCGCCAAGCTGCTCGGCGGCATGGCGGGTGATGCCGACCGTCGCGACATCGCCATCGATCTGCAACCATTCGTGTTCAGCGGTGAATTTCAGCATGGGACGATTTCCTTTAGCGCTTGTAGCCCGGAGTGACGAAGGGCAGGGATGTGACGGTGAGGGGCAGGTATTTGCCGCGCACTTCGGCATAAAGACGGGTGCCGGGCGCGGCCTTGTCCGTGGGCACGTAGCCCATGGCGATGGGGCCATCGGCGCTGGGGCCGAAGCCGCCGGAGGTGACGCGGCCGATTTCCTCATTGCCCTCGGCATCGGCGAACAGCGCCGCGGGCGGGCGCACCGGGGCCTTGCCATCCGGTTTCAGGCCGACGCGGCGGCGGGTTGCGCCGTGCTCCAGCTCATCGAGGATGCGTTCCGCGCCGGGAAAGCCGCCTGCACGGGCGCCGCCCCTGCGGCGAACCTTCTGGATCGCCCATTCCAGCCCGGCTTCGACCGGCGAGGTGCCGCGATCGATATCGTTGCCATAAAGGCAGAGCCCGGCTTCCAGTCTCAGCGAATCGCGGGCGCCAAGGCCGACGGGCTGCACGTCCGGATGTTCCAGCAGGCGCTTGGCGACATCTTCCGCATAGGAAACGGGCAGCGAAAGCTCGAAGCCATCCTCGCCGGAATAGCCGGAGCGGGTGACGATGCAGGGCTGGTCATGCAGCAGGCATTCGGCGGCATCCATGAAGCGCATCGACGCCACATCCGACCAGAGTTCCGCCAGCACGGCGACGGCATGCGGCCCTTGCAGCGCCAGAAGAGCGCGGTTGTCCAAAAGGGTGATCTCGCAGCGGTCGCCGATATGGCGGCGCATATGCTCGACATCGGCTTCCTTGCAGGCGGCGTTGACGACGACGAAAAGATGGTCGCCGCGATTGGCGATCATCAGGTCGTCGAGGATGCCGCCGCTGTCATCGGTGAAGAAGCCGTAGCGCTGCCGCCCTTCGGGCAGGCCGAGAATATCGGCGGGCACGAGGCTTTCCAGCGCAAGCGCCGCATCCGCGATGTTGCCGGAGCGCGGCCGCACCACGACCTGCCCCATATGCGACACATCGAACAGCCCGGCGGAATGGCGGGTGTGCAGATGCTCCTTGAGCACGCCCGCCGGATATTGCACGGGCATGTCGTAACCGGCGAACGGCACCATGCGCGCGCCGAGCGCCAGATGCAGCGCATGAAGAGGGGTTTGCTTGAGTTCGGGCTGGTCGTTCACACGAACGCCTCCAGGTTATGCGCCTGCGGCGCACGGCTTCCACTTCTGCGGCGATCAAGCCGCGGCGACGAAGCCCCCTCTGTCCTTGTGCCTGAGATTGTTATCCCTTCGGCGTCCGTTCCTTGCGGAACGGTTCTCTCCAGAGTCCTGAATGCCTGCCGGTCCTTTTGCCTGAGAGTTTCCGGGGCGGTTGCTCCTTCGGCACCGTGTCGAAACGGGTTCTCCCAACAGGTCTGTGAGTCAAGGATTAGCGAGCGCGCGGGGGATTTGGCAAGGGTCAAATGTCGCTGCGACGCAAAAAATCGTCGCAAGGGTTTTAGCGCCGGAAAATGCGGCGGCGGAAGGCCGCAAGGCCATTCCGCTGAAACCTCATAAAAAGAACTTAAAAAACAATTAGTTGCCGGATGGTGTTGCGAGATCGAAGGTGGTTTATTCCGTAAGGGGAGGTGTCTTACGTATCGTCGTCTTCGGCTTCGCGGTAGGCGTCGAGCGCCTGCTGGATGCTGGCCTGCGGATGATGGTCGTTGAAGTTCATCATCGACAATTCGGCGGCGACGGCCTTGATGGCGTCGGTTGTGGCGCTATCCTCCGTGCCGCCGTTGCGGCTGGTCTCGAAATCGCGGATCGCATCGGCCACGATCTGCTTTCGCGGGGCGCGAATGACCGGCTTGGCGGCTTCGATGGCGTAGGCTGCCGTATTGGCGGAAACTGTCACGATCTGCGTCATGGCCGCATCTCCCTCGTTCTCTCGCTGGGGCTGTCGCGCTTTCTCCATGCCAATCTAGCGTAGCGGGCTTCCCAAGCCTTTAAGCAACAGGATAAAGCTTTACTTAAAGGCTGCGTTCCATTGACAAGGATTTCCGGCATGCATGTTCTTCTGGTGGCGATTGGCGGGGCCGTGGGGTCGGTGTGCCGCTATCTGGTCGGCGTCGTGGCGCTGCGGCTGTTCGGGCCTGCCTTCCCGTGGGGCACGCTGATCGTCAATCTCGCCGGTTCCTTCGCCATCGGCATGCTGACGGAACTGCTGGCGCGCCGGTTCAACGCCTCGCTGGAACTGCGCGTGCTGCTGGTCACCGGTTTTCTCGGCGGTTTCACGACATTCTCGTCCTTCTCGCTGGATACGATCGTGCTGTACGAGCGCGGCGCATTCGCGCTGGCGGCGGCCTATGTGCTGGCGAGCGTCATCCTGTCGCTGGGGGCGACATTCGCGGGAATGGCGGTCATTCGCGCCCTGATTTGACGCCGCCGGGCCGGAATCTTCCGAATCCGGTTTCCCCTTTGCGCCAAAATGCTTTAAAGCAGCCGCGAAAAAGAGATCGACTGACGAAAGCGGACGCATGGCTGGAATCGAGCATATCACCGTTGAAGCCGACGAATCCGGCATGAGGCTGGACCGCTGGTTCAAGGTTCACTATCCCGGCCTCGGCTTCGGGGCGTTGCAGAAATTGCTGCGTTCCGGGCAGGTGCGCGTCGATGGCGGGCGCGTGAAAAGCGACAGCCGCGTGGAGCCGGGGCAGGTGGTGCGCGTGCCGCCGCTCGATATCGACCAGAAGGCCGTGAAGAGTGGGCCGATCGCGGGCCGCGAGCTGAAGCATTCCGGCGATGGCGAGCTTCTGGCCCGGATGCTGCTGCATGAGGACGACAAGGTGTTCGTGCTGAACAAGCCCGCCGGGCTTGCCGTGCAGGGCGGCTCGGGCGTCAGCCGCCATATCGACAAGATGCTGGAAGCCTGGACCAGCCAGAAGGGCGAAAAGCCGCGCCTCGTGCACCGGCTGGACCGGGATACCTCGGGCGTTCTGGTGGTGGCGCGCACGCGTGGCGCCGCGCAGAAACTGACGGCGGCCTTCCGCGAGCGCGATACGAAAAAAACCTACTGGTCGCTGGTGAAGGGCGTGCCGCGCAAGCATGAGGACCGGATCTCGACCTGGCTGGTGAAGGAGCAGACGCCGGATGGCGACCGCATGCGGATCGCCAGGCATGGCGAGGACGGCGCCGACCACGCCATTTCCTATTACCGCGTGCTGGAAACGGCGGCGCAACGCCTCTCCTGGCTGGAGATGGAGCCCTATACCGGGCGCACGCACCAGCTTCGCGTGCATGCCCTGCATATCGGCCATCCGATCATCGGCGATCCCAAATATTTCATCGACGATCACAACTGGGACTTTCCAGGCGGCATCCAGAAGCGGCTGCATCTGCATGCGCGTCATATCGATATTCCGCATCCCTCCGGCGGGCGCCTGCGCGTCACCGCGCCGCTGCCGCCACATATGGTGCAGAGCTGGAACCTGCTCGGCTTCGACGTCAACG
>JBDHTA010000174.1:0-8456 GCA_039808465.1 Rhizobiaceae bacterium
CCGCTTACAGCCCGATCGAGACATCCCGGCCCGCGGTGCGGATCGAGATCACGAAGCCGCCGATGACGTCGAGGAAGGCGATGGTCATCAGGATGAAGAAGATCTGCGTCGCCGCGCCCCGCACCAGCAGGAATTCCACCAGAAACAGGATGAAGGCCACCAGCGACAGCATGTGGTTGATCAGCGATCCCGAGCCGGTGCGCGTCGCCTTGACGATCTCGAAGAACAGCGCCACCAGGCCGATGACGATCAGCAGATCGCCGAGGCTCATCGTCCATACCGCCCCCGACAGCATCGACAGCGATAGCACCACATTGTCCAGCGCCGCCACGCCGCCCTCGCCCAGCAGGCCGGTCATGGCGAGATTGTAGAGCGCCAGCGGCACGAGCATCAGCGGAAAGGCGGCGATCATCATTGTCTCCTGAAACGGGTTGGCGACGCAGGCTTATCAGGTCAAACAGGGCATGAAAATGACGAAGGCCCGCGCATCCATCCGGTGCGCGGGCCTTTCGCCTGAAGCGGGATCAGAAGGTTGCCGTCATCGGATCGGGGCCGATACGGCCATTGGCGTCGTCAAGACGGCCGATTTCCGCCATGTCCTCCGCATCCAGCTTGAAATCGAAGACATCGAAGTTTTCGACGATGCGCGACGGCGTCACCGATTTCGGAATGACGACGAGGCCGCTATCGATATGCCAGCGGATGATCGCCTGCGCCGGGGTCTTGCCGTGCCTGGCGGCGATCCTGGCGATCACCGGATGCGCGATCAGCTTGCCCTGCCCGAGCGGGCTCCAGGATTGCGTGGCGATGTTCAGCTTGCGATGGGCTTCCTGCAAATCCTTGCGCTGGAAATCCGGATGCAGCTCGATCTGGTTGATGACCGGCACCACGCCGGTTTCGGCAATCAGCCGCTCGATATGGTCGGGATTGAAGTTCGACACGCCGATGGAGCGGGCGCGGCCTTCCTCCTTCAGCTTCACGAAGGCCTTCCAGGTGTCGGCATAGCGCTCGCGCGTCGGCGCGGGCCAGTGGATCAGGTAGAGATCGACATAGTCGGTGCCGAGGCGTTTCAGGCTGGCGTCGAAGGCTTTCAGGGTCGAATCATAGCCCTGATCGTCGTTCCAGAGCTTCGTCGTCAGATAGATATCGCCGCGCGCGATGCCAGAGGCGCGCATGCCTTCGCCGACGCCTTCCTCATTGCCGTAGATCGCGGCGGTATCGATATGGCGGTAACCCGCCTCGAGCGCCGTCTTCACCGTCGGCGCGGCGATCTCGTTGGGGGTCTGCCAGACGCCGAGCCCGACCTGGGGAATGGAATGTCCGTCATGAAAGGTGATAATGGGTGTGCGGGTCACTGGATGTCTCCGTCATTTGAAACGGTTCATATATAGGACGATGCGCGGCCATGATAAGGGCGCGGCGCGGCGTTACCGGCTCATCGCCCGCAGCGCCGTCGAACTCAGCGTCGAGCGCGGCCCGTGCAGGAAGGTCCAGGCCGGAGCAGGGCGGCGCGCAAGGCTGCGGGCATCGTCCTCGTCGACGCGGGCATAGGCGAAACGTTGCGCCATCTTCGAGGAGAGGTAAGAGAGCGTCGAGCCGGGCCGGTCCACCACCGCGATCGGAAAGGTGCGGGCAATCCCCTGCCAGTTCTGCCAGCGGTCGAAGGTTTTCAGATTGTCCGCGCCCATGATCCAGACGAAACGGATCGCCGGATTGCGCGCCTTCACCTTCGCCAGCGTTTTCGCCGTATAGCTGACGCCGAGCGTCTTTTCGAAGGCCGTCACCTTGATGCGCGGATCGCTGGCCAGCGCCTCGCTCCGGGCCAGCCGCTCGGAAAGCGGCGCCAGATTCGAATGGCTTTTCAAGGGATTGCCGGGCGTCACCATCCACCAGATCTGGTCGAGCCCAAGCTTGGCGAGCGCGATCTCCGTCACCAGCAGATGCCCCGCATGCGGCGGATTGAACGAGCCGCCGAACAGGCCGACGGCCATTCCGGGCTCGACATGCGGCATGATCAGGAAACGGCGGTCGATTCTCTCGTCCGTCACATCACGGCCTGATCTGGCCGCTGCCGCGCACCCGGTATTTGAACGAGGTGAGCTGCTCGACGCCGACAGGCCCGCGCGCATGCATCTTGCCGGTGGCGATGCCGATCTCGCCGCCCATGCCGAATTCGCCGCCATCGGCGAATTGCGTCGAGGCATTGTGCAGCAGGATCGCCGAATCGATCTCGCGGAAGAAGCGCTCCGCCACGCCCATATCCTCGGCGATGACAGCTTCGGTATGGCTGGAGGAATAGCGGTTGATATGCGCGATGGCGCCGGAAATGCCATCCACGAGGGCAAGCGAAATCACCGCGTCGAGATATTCGGTGCGCCAGTCCTCCTCCGTCGCGGGCGTGAGATCCGGAATAAGGGCAAGCACGTCTTCCGAAGCGCGGATCTCGCAGCCCGCGCCCCGCAACGCCTCGACCAGCGGCTTCAGGTGCGTGTCAGCGGCGGCCCGGTCCACCAGCAGCGTTTCCGCCGCGCCGCAGACGCCGGTGCGGCGCATCTTGGCGTTGACGATGATCTTCGTCGCCATGCCGAGATCGGCGGACTTGTCGACATAAACGTGGCAGAGCCCTTCGAGATGGGCGAAGACCGGCACGCGGGCTTCCGCCTGCACGCGGGCGACGAGGCTCTTGCCGCCACGCGGCACGATGACGTCGATCGCGCCGTTCAGACCCGACAGCAGCGCGCCGACGGCGGCGCGGTCGGTGGTCGGCACCAGTTGAATCGCGTCTTCCGGCAGGCCCGCTTCCTTGAGGCCGCGCGCGAGGCAGGCATGGATCGCCCGCGACGACTGCGCGCTATCGGAACCGCCGCGCAGGATGACGGCATTGCCCGCCTTCAGGCAGAGCGCGCCGGCATCCGCCGTCACGTTCGGCCGGCTTTCATAGATGACGCCGATGACGCCGAGCGGCGTGCGCACGCGCTCGATATGCAGCCCGTTCGGCCGGTCCCATTCGGTGATGACGGCGCCGACCGGATCGGGAAAGGCGGCGATGGCGCGAATGGCATCGGCAATATCGGCGACGCGCTTGTCCGTCAGCGTCAGCCGGTCGATGAAGGAGGGCAGCGCGCCCGTGCCCTCGATGGCTTTCAGATCCCCGGCATTGGCGGCGAGGATCTCCGGCGTGGCGGCAACAATGGCATCCGCCATCGCGTTCAGCGCCCGGTTCTTCTGCTCGGCGGAGGCCGTCGCCAATGGCCGGCTCGCGGCCTTGGCACGGGCGCCGATGGCGTTCATCAGCGCGCCGATGTCAGAGCCTTGCGAAACCGTATCAAGCATGGCTGACGTCCTTCTCTTCCTGGACTTTCACAATCGTCATCACCAGATCGTCGCGATGCACCATGGCGGCGCGGCCCGCATAACCGAGGATCGCCTCGATTTCCGCCGACTTGCGGCCGGTGATCTGGCGCGCCTCGTCGGCATCGTAACCGGCAAGGCCACGGGCGATCTCCCGCCCCTCCGGCCCGAGAATGGCGACGGTATCGCCGCGCTCGAACTGGCCGATCACCTGCCGCACACCGGCGGGCAGCAGGCTCTTGCCGGATTGCAGCGCCGTTTGCGCGCCCTGATCCACATGCAGCGTGCCCGCGGGCTGCAACTGCCCGGCAATCCACGTCTTGCGCGCCGCGACCGGCGTGCCAGAAGGCGCAAACCATGAGAAGCGCGCCCCGTCCTCGATGGCGCGCAACGGATGATCCGGCTTGCCCGACGCGATGATCATCGCGCAGCCCGCCCCCGTCGCAATCTTGCCCGCATCGATCTTGGTGCGCATGCCGCCGCGGGACAGTTCCGAAGCCGCGCCCCCCGCCATCGCCTCGATCTCGGGCGTGATGGCGGCAATGGTGTCGAGGAAGCGCGCATCCGGATCGAGATGCGGCGGCGCGGTATAGAGCCCGTCGATATCCGACAGCAGCACCAGCAGATCGGCGCCGGTCATGGTGGCGACGCGCGCCGCCAGCCGGTCATTGTCGCCATAGCGGATTTCGCTGGTGGCGACGGTGTCGTTCTCGTTGATGATCGGCACCGCGCCGAGCTTCAGCAACTGGTTGATGGTGGCCCGCGCATTGAGGTAGCGGCGGCGCTCCTCGGTATCGCCGAGCGTCAGCAGGATCTGCCCGGCAACGATCCCGTCCCGCGACAGGCTCTGCGCCCAGGCCCGAGCCAGCGCGATCTGGCCGACCGCCGCCGCCGCCTGGCTTTCCTCCAGCTTCAGCGCCCCGGAGGCGAGATCGAGCACCGTGCGCCCCATGGCGATCGCGCCTGAGGAGACCACGAGAACATCGGTTCCCCTGGCCTTCAACGCCGCGATATCCGCGCACATGGCATCCAGCCATGCCTGTTTCAGCCCCGTCCCGCGGTCGACCAGCAGCGCCGAGCCGATCTTGATGACGACGCGCCGGTAGCGGTCGAGCGATGCCAGCCGGGCGTTCATGTCATTCCTCGCCGTCGAAGGTTTCATCCGCCGCGGGCAGGCTGCGGTCCGGCAACGCCGTCTGGCCGTCTTCCGATGCGGCGACGATGATATCGCGCAGCGCCCTCAGCGCATCGGTCATGCCCTCGCCGGTGGCGGCCGACAGCAGCAGCGGCGGCCGTCCGCAGGCCTTCTCCAGCTCCTTCGCCTTCTTCTTGCGCTCCTTGTCGTCGAGAATATCGATCTGCGACAGCGCCACGATCTCCGGCTTGCCGATCAGCTCGCCGCCATAGGCTTCCAGTTCGTGCTTCACCGTCTTGTAGGCGAGCCCCACCTTTTCCTCCTGCGCGGAGACGAGGTGCAGCAGCACGCGGGTGCGCTCGACATGGCCGAGGAATCGGTCGCCGATGCCGACCCCCTCATGCGCGCCCTCGATCAGCCCCGGAATATCGGCCAGCACGAATTCGCGCCCGTCGATGGTGGCGACGCCGAGATTGGGGTGCAGCGTCGTGAACGGATAGTTGGCGATCTTCGGCCGCGCGCGGGTGACGGTGGCGAGAAAGGTGGATTTGCCCGCATTCGGCAGCCCGACCAGACCGGCATCGGCAATCAGCTTCAGCCGCAGCCAGATGGTCTTTTCCTCGCCTTCGAGGCCAGGATTGGCCCAGTTGGGGGCCTGATTGGTGGAGGACTTGAAATAGGCATTGCCGAAGCCGCCATTGCCGCCCTTGGCGAGCCGGAAGCGCTGGCCCTCCCGGGTCATGTCGACGATCAGCGTCTCGTTGTCCTCTTCGAGAATCTGCGTGCCGACCGGCACCTTCAGCGTCACATCGGCGCCGTTGGAGCCGGTGCGGTTCTTGCCCATGCCGTGTATGCCGGTCTTGGCCTTGTAATGCTGCTGGAACCGGAAATCGATCAGCGTGTTGAGGCCGTTGACCGCCTCCACCCAGACATCGCCGCCGCGCCCGCCATCGCCGCCATCCGGCCCGCCGAACTCGATATATTTCTCGCGCCGGAACGACACCGCGCCCGCGCCGCCATCGCCGGAGCGAATATAGACCTTTGCCTCGTCGAGAAATTTCATGCCGGTGCCAATCGTGTTCGTCTGGATTTTGAAGATTGCCGTTTTCGATACCGTTGCCCGCATCACAGGTCAAAGATTATCGTGAAACCGCACTGGATAGAATACGCCGCCCCGCGCTGACAGGCGCGGGGCGGCGAAGGATCATGGCCGGTTGGCGGGCATGCGGAAATCCGCCGCCTCCAGAACCGTGTCGATATGCGGCGCCATCGCCTGCCGCGCCGTCGAATAGACATCGCCGCATCCGGTCAGGTGGAAGCCGAGCTTCTCCTGCACCCTCAGCGAAGCGCGGTTATCGGCAAAGCAGCCGGAATGCAGCGCCACCTGCGGCATCTGCCGGAAGAAGCGCCCGGCCGCCGCCGAAACCGCCTCGGTCATCAGCCCCCTGCCCCAATGCTCGCGGGCGAGCCAGTAGCCGAGATACCAGACGCCCTGGCGGAATTCGAGCGCGACCGCGCCGATATAGCGCCCGTCCGGCAGCGTCACCGCAAGGCTCCAGTCCGGCAGAACGGCGGCCACGCGCGGCAGCAGCCATTCCAGCGCATCCTGCCTGTCATACGGCATCGGCACCCGCCGCAGCATGCGGGTGATGCCGAAATCGCCGAACGCTTCCGCGATCGCCCCGGCATCCTCCAGCCTGTGCGGGCGCAACCGCAGCCGCGCCGTTTCGATGACCGGGCAGGGGCCTGCCGCATGGCGAATATCCCGCCGGTCCTGGCTCTGTGGTACCGCGCTCATCGCATCCCTCCCCAGCTTCTCAGGGAAATCCAGGTCTTGCGGTCGAGGCGGAACCATTCCACCGGAACCAGACCGCCCATAGCAAGCGATGGAAACATGGCCGAACCTTGAAACTGGAAGCCGCTTTTCTGGATAACCCGCCGCGAACCGATATTCATCACCCGGCAGCGCGCATCGATGTATTCGATATCGCGGGTGCGGAAGATCATGTCGATCAGCACATGCGCGGCTTCGGTCATATAGCCCTGGTTCCAGTAGGGCTCGCCCAGCCAGTAGCCGATTTCAACGGCCGAATCATCGACGGGCTCGACGCCGCAGCAGCCGAGGAAATGGCCCGTCTCCGCTTTGGTGATGGTATAGACGCATTTGCCGATCTCGCCATTTGCGGCGCGTCGCACGAAATCGGCGGCGTCGTTCACCGTGTAGGGATGCGGCATGCGCGACACCATCGTCGCGACTTTCGCATTGTTGGCGAGATGGGCAAGGGCGTCGATGTCTTCCGTGTGCGGGGCGCGCAGAACGAGCCGCTCCGACAATAAAACGGGGCAATCGGTCCTTGACCGGTCCGGCCTCAGCCGCTCCTCGAGCAAGCCCATCCGGCTTTCCCGCAACAATTCGCCTTGCATGGTTCAGTCCTCCTTGAGACATGAGAAAAGGGGAGATCGGGCGGCGCCCCATCTCCCCTTTTTCAAGTCTGGCCTGAACCGTACAGCTCAGCCGGGTCGATGAGACGCCGGCTGTTTTAAAGCGCTACCGGCTTATTCCGCAGCTTCCGCCGTCGGCATGACGGACACGTACACGCGGCCATTGGCGCGCGTGCGGAAGTTCACGTTGCCTGCGGTCAGTGCAAAGATCGTGTGGTCCTTGCCGAGACCGACGTTCTGGCCAGGATGCCACTTGGTGCCGCGCTGACGCAGAATGATGTTGCCGGGAATGACGGCTTCGCCGCCGAATTTCTTCACGCCAAGGCGTTTGGATTCAGAATCGCGACCGTTGCGCGAGGAACCGCCAGCTTTTTTGTGTGCCATGGGAGTTCTCCTTGTACCTGTAGCTCAGTTCTTTAGGCTGCCACGATGTCCGTGATGCGGACGACGGTGTGGTTCTGGCGATGGCCGCGAATCCGCTTGGAATTCTGGCGGCGGCGCTTCTTGAACGACAGAACCTTCTTGCCGCGGTTGTGCTCGACGACTTCGGCCTTGACGACGGCGCCAGCCACGAAGGGCGCGCCGATCTTGGCATCGGCGCCGGTGCCGACCACGAGAACTTCGGTGAACTCGACCGCTGCGCCGGTTTCGGCTTCGAGCTTTTCGATGGTCAGCACATCGTTGGCTGCCACGCGGTACTGCTTACCGCCGGTCTTGATGACTGCGAACATTTTATATCCTTTCATGTTCGTTCCGGCTCTGCCGGATGCATCCGGCGGCCGTCTTTTTGTCAGTCCAGAATGAGCAGGAAATTCAAAGACGTATGGTCTTTCAAACTCTAACTGCCGGTGATCTCCGCAGAGTGCGGAAAGATTGCGCGCGAGGTTGACCCACGCCTATCCGGTGGCTCAGATACGGGAGAGCCGCCAAGCTGTCAAGACAAAAGCGCTTTCCGGCGATTTTGCGCTTGCCATCTTGAAAAACCCCCGCTAAGAGACAGCCCGCACGCACCGCCACGGTGCGACCGGCTTCCGCGGAGAGGTGGCTGAGTGGTTGAAAGCACCGCACTCGAAATGCGGCATACTCGCAAGGGTATCGGGGGTTCGAATCCCTCCCTCTCCGCCATTGATTTCATTGTATTTTCAATATCTTATACCGATATAACCCTCACGCTTTTCAGCGTTCTGTCAGCAAATTTCGCAAAAACGCTTTTTAAAAAATGCCGGTCCGCAGAGCGGTATCCGCTTGCTGGAATGATCCGCCAAACATTACCATATCCAACTTAGCCGCTTCACCGTTGCGATAGAAGGGTTTCGATTCGCGTCTACGCGGTTTTCAAGGATCGGCTCCGCGATCCGGCAAATATCACCTGGAATATAAACGGGCCGGAGAAGCGTTGGCGGGGGGTTCGGCGCCGGGCCTTTCCCTTTCGTTCGGAGCGGCAAGGGCGATGACGCGGTTGCGGCCGTCGTGCTTGGCGGCGTAGAGATTGGCGTCGGCGCGGGCGATGCACTCGTGAACGGAGCGA
>JBDHTA010000175.1:0-8386 GCA_039808465.1 Rhizobiaceae bacterium
GTCCCCGGTGAAAACAGATCGACGGAGTGGGCAGATCATGGGGTATGGACGTTGCGGCAGAACATCTGCGGGGACAAGGCGCGGCAGGCTGATGGCCGCATTGCTGATGACATCCGCCATGGGCATCGGCCTTGCGGCCGCGCATCGTGACGCCGCGGCGCAAACGCAGGCCGAAGTCCGCTTCTCCATTCCCGCCGGTTCGCTCGGCAATGCGCTGACGGCGTTCGGGCGTCAGGCAGGCCTTCAGGTCACCTATCTGTCTTCGGTCGCGGCCGGAAAAAGATCGCCCGGCTTCTCCGGCCCGGCAAGCCGCGAGCAGGCCCTGTCGCGCATCCTCGCGGGGTCGGGCCTGTCCTATTCCTTCCCGAATGCCACCACGGTTGCGATTTCCGCGCCCGCCGCCAGCGGCGGCGGCGATGATGCCGTTACCGATGGCTCGACGGTCCTGACGCCGATCACCGTTCAGGGCGAAAGCGCGTGGGGGCCGGTGGATGGCTACGTCGCCAAGCGGAGCGCGACCGTCACCAAGACGGATACGCCGCTCATCCAGACGCCGCAATCGATCAGCATCGTGACGCGGGACCAGGCCAAGGCGCAAGGGGCGCAGAGTCTTGCGCAAGCGCTGCGCTATTCGGCAGGCGTTGCCGCCGA
This sequence comes from Rhizobiaceae bacterium, assembly GCA_039808465.1. Classification (GTDB taxonomy): domain Bacteria; phylum Pseudomonadota; class Alphaproteobacteria; order Rhizobiales; family Rhizobiaceae; genus Metarhizobium. The sequence goes on from JBDHTA010000175.1 coordinate 652, forward strand.
GGTGCGCGGCTCCGCCTCGCGCTACGATATTCCCTATATCCGTGGCTTCGGCTCCCCGACCGATCCGGTTCAGTATCAGGACGGCCTGCGCCTGCTGCGCGGCGGCGGTTATGCTTTCCCGCAGATCGAAACCTATGGCGTCGAGCGCATCGAGTTCCTGAAAGGGCCGTCCTCCACGCTTTACGGGGGAAGCATGTCCGGCGGCCTGATCAATTCCGTCTCCAAGAAGCCGACGAGCGAGTCGCAGCGGGAAGTCGAGGTGCTGTTCGGCAGCCACAACCGCATGCAGGCCGCTTTCGACTTTTCGGGCCCGGTCAACGAAGACCGTTCGGTGCTTTACCGCGTCGTGGGGCTTGGGCGGAAAGCCGATACGCAGGTGGTCAATACGGAAGAAGAGCGGCGCTATATCGCCCCCTCGCTCACCTGGTCTCCGGATGCCGATACGGCGCTGACCGTGAACGGCAGCTACCAGCGCGACCCCGAGGGCGGCTATTACGGCGTGCTGCCGACCGTCGGCACCCTGTGGCCGAGCCCTGCCGGAAAGATCCCGCGCTCCTTCAACGATGGCGACCCGGCCTATCACGGCTTCGACCGCAAGCAGGCGATGCTCGGCTATGAGTTCCAGCATCGCTTCAACGACACATGGACCGTTCGCCACAACCTGCGCTACCTCGACCTGACCACCGTGACGCAGGATGTGACGACGGCGGGCATGGCGCCCGACGGGCATACCATCAACCGTTACGCGCTGGGGCAGGACGAATCGGTGCGCGGCATCACCTCCGACCTGCAATTGCAGTCGGAGTTCGACACCGGCCGGTTCCAGCATACGGCGCTCTTCGGTTTCGACTACCAGTATTCCGACTGGAAGCAGATCCGGGATTACGGCGGGGCTCTTCCGATCGATTTCCTCAACCCGGCCTATGGCATCGCGACCAATCTGACGCTGGCGCGCATCACCGATCAGCGGCAGACCATCAGCCAGTCCGGCTTCTACGCGCAGGACCAGATCGCTCTCGACAACTGGACGCTGGTGCTCGGCGGCCGTTACGACGCGGTCCGGACGAAGACCGACAATTATCTCAACGGCAGCCGCCAGACGCAGAACGACGGGGCGCTAAGCGGCAAGATCGGCCTTATCTACAATTTCGACAACGGCATCGCGCCCTATGCCAGCTATTCCACCTCGTTCCTTCCCGTGAGCGGCACGGATGCGGCGGGGAAAGCCTTCGATCCGACGACGGCGGAGCAGTTCGAAGTCGGGGTCAAGTATCAGCCAGCCGGTTTCGACGGCATGTTCACGCTGGCCTATTTCGACATCAGCCAGCATGACATCGTGACCGCCCTCAATCCGATCACGCGATACCAGAGCGGCGAGCAACGCTCACGCGGGCTTGAATTCGAAGCCAGGGCCGCCGTGACCGATGATATCAACATCACCGGCGCATTCACCTACACCAAGGCCGAGGTCGTGAAGGGGCTGGGCGCCGATGTCGGCGATTATCCCATCGGCATTCCGGATTATACCGCGTCCCTCTGGGGGGATTATACCTTTGCGAGCGGCGCCCTCGAAGGGCTCAACATCGGCGGCGGCGTCCGCTATGTCGGGAAGACGATCGGCGGCTATTCTCCGAACGTCTTTACACCGGGTGCCGTGCGGCTGGATGTGCCGGGCTACACGGTTTTCGATGCCGCTCTGACCTATGACTTCGGGGCGAAGGCGCCGCAGCTTGCGGGCCTTACGGGCAAGATCAACGTCACCAACCTGTTCGACAAGACCTATGTGACCTGCCTTTCCAACAATTTCTGCAATTATGGCAATGGCCGCGCGGTCTATGCCAGCCTCACTTACCGCTGGTAAGCCCATGTCCACGATCCCGGCATCCGGCGGCATGGCCGCCAGCACGCAACCCGGCGCCGCAGGCAGGGGGCAATTCTTCACCCTTGCCGGATTGAGCGCTCTTTATGTCGGCTTCGGCATGACGATGGGCGTCATTCAGGGCGGCTTTCCCACCGTCATGCGCGCGCAGGGCATGAGTATCAGCTCGGCGGGCTGGCTCTATGCCCTCTATCTGCCATTCGGCGTCGCCTTTCTCTGGTCGCCGCTCATCGACCGCTGGCGGCCGCCGTTTCTGACGCCGCGCATCGGCTGGATCGTGCCGTTGCAGATTCTGGCGGCGCTTGCCGTCTGCGCCGTCGCCTTCATGGAAGGCGCGCCGATTGCGCTGCTCTTTGTCCTGGGTCTGGTCGTCGCCTGCGCCATGGCCACCATGGATATCGCGCTCGACGGGCTGGCGGTCGATCTGGTCGCCCCGCAATGGCGGCCGAATGCGGCGGCGGCGAAGCTTGCGGCGCTTTCCGTCGGCGCCATGATCGGGACCGGCGCTTTCGTCGCCCTGTTTCACAGCATGGGCTGGCGCTTCATCTTCCTGAGCTTCGGCGCGGTGCTTCTGGTGCTGACCCTGCCGGTGCTGTCGCTGATTTCCCGCGAGCGCAAGCTTGAAAAGCGCGAGGATGGCATCGGCGCCCGGGGCAAGGCCAGCCTGTTCAAAGTGCTGGGCGATCCGCTGCAACGAAAACGCCTTGCGCTGCTGACGATCGCATGCTGCGTGATCTTTCCGCTTTCCGGTCTCAACCGCCTGATGCTTGTCGACCTCGGCCTGCCGGTCGAGACAATCGGCTGGGTCGTCGGCACATTGGGGCCGGTCGCGATGTTCGTGACGGCGCTGGTATCGATGCCGCTCATGCACCGGGCGGGACTTGCCGGATCGCTCTTCGCGTTCACGGCGCTCGGCCTGCTGGCGCTTCTGGCCATGGCGATGGGTTTCCGCCTCGCATCTCCGGCGGCGGCCGTCGGCGGCACGATTCTGGCGGGCGCGGCCGTCAGCGGCATCTATGTCGCATTGACCGCCCGCATACTCGGATGGTCGGTTGGCCAGCAGCCCGCGACCGATTATGCGGTTTTCTATGGCATCGGCCGGCTCGCCAGCACGATCGTCGTGATCGCGGCCGCGCAGTTCATCGCGCAACTGGGCTGGCTGTTGTTCTACGGGCTGGGGGCGATCGCGCTGATCGCCGTTTTCGGGCTGGTGCATGGCCCGGTATCGGAAAAGACCTGACAAACCACTGGATATGATTTGATGACACTTCTCCTTGCCGAAGCCCGCGCCAGCCTTGCCGATCCCATGTCGGTGATCAGGGATGTCTGCGAACACTTCCTTGAACACAACGCCCGCATCGCCGTGGAGGGGGACACCCATACGGTGACCTTCGATTTCGGCGCCGGCACGCTGGAGGCGGAGGCCGGCGCGCTGACGCTTCGCGCGCAGGCGAAGGACATCAACGAGCTTTATTTCCTGCGAATGGTGCTTGCGGGCCATGTGAAGGAATTCGCCGGGGAGCCGGAACCGGAGATCGTCTGGAGCGGGGCTGGCAGCGACCTCGTCACGCCGCCGAACTTTCGCCTTGCGCGGGTGACGGCGGTTCGCGATCTGACGCCGCATATGCGCCGGGTCACGTTTTCAGGCAGCGATCTGGCCCGCTACGGGGCAGACGATAATATTCACGTCGGTCTCGTCATCCCGCCCGAAGGCCATGACCCCGTCTGGCCAACCGTGGGCAAGGACGGGCTCATTCAATGGCATGCCGGGCCGGGCCGCCCCGCAATGCGCCGCTACACGATCCGCCGCTACGATGCGGCTGCGGGAACGCTGGATATTGATTTCGTCGTTCACGATGATGCCGGACCCGGCTCGGCCTTCGCGTTGCGCGCGAAACCGGGCGATATCGTCGGCCTTCTCGGACCGGGCGGCGGCGGCATCCCGCCCGAAACCGGCTGGTATCTGCTCGCAGGCGACGAGACCGCCCTGCCTGCGATAGCCCGCATCCTCGAAACGCTCCCGCCACAGGCGCGGGGCCTCGCGCTGATCGAGGTCGCCGACGCCAGCGAGGAGCAGCCGATCGACACCAAGGCTGGCATTAATATCCGCTGGCTGCACAGGAACGGCGCTGCGGCAGGCTCCACCACGCTTCTCGCCGACGCGGTGCGCGAAACGGCATTCCCCGAAGACGGCGCGTCCATCTTCGTATGGGCCGCCTGCGAGCTTGACGGCTTCAAGACGATCCGCTCGCATCTGCGCAAGGAGCGCGGTCTGAGCAAGGGCCAGCATTTCGTCGTGTCCTACTGGCGGAAGGGCAAGACAGACGACGACAAGTTCGACCGCGACGAAGGCTGATCGGCTGAGGGACTTTGGCTGCGGGAGCGTATAAGGATTCCGGCAGCCGGTTGAGGCGGCAATGCGCGTGCTTCGAAGAAAGCCGCCATTGGCTCCGGAGCCCGGGTAGACTATTTTCCCGGGCGGGAGGCGGGTTTCGAGGGGATGCTGCGTGGCGCGGTTACCACCAGTTCGTCGAAGGCCACGCCCCGGTAGGGCTTGCTCGATTTGAGCACGATGTAGCTCGAGAGATTGCCGATCTTGGGGCCGAGCTTGAGGAGTTCGTCCGACAGCATCTGATAGGAAGCGATGTCGGGGCAGACGAAGCGCACGAGATAATCGATGGGACCGCTGACCTTGGTGCATTCCACCACGAAGCGCATGTCCTCGACCATCGTCTCGAAGGTCTGGAAGTCTTCGAGCCCGTGGCTGTTCAGCGTCACCGCGGCAATGACGTCGACGTGACGGCAGACTTTCGCAAGGTCGATGCTGGCATGATAGCTATCGATGACGCCCGCCTTCTCAAGCCGCTTCACCCGTTGCAGGCAGGGGCTTGGCGAAAGGCCCACCGCATCGGCCAGTTCCTGATTGGTCACGCGCGCATTGGCCTGAAGACACGCCAAGATACGCAAGTCGATCTGATCCAGCCGGATCGACCCATCTTCATCCTTCATTCATCCGTCCCCTGTTGCATGGACCGGGCCATGCGTCTTCCCGATGAGGTCGGCCATACCAGCCTCCAGCCATAAGGATAGTGTTGCCCCGACCCTGTCAAGCGCGCCCGCAACCCGGCTTTTCCGCCGCCGGGCCGCCTGTTCGGCCGCTTCGACAAAAACTGTCGCCGATGGCGCGGCGCGCAGCAGCAAGTGCCGGAAGATGGCAGAAATACGGCAGCACCTTTGCCGCGCCAGACGCTACAGTTCATCCCCTGGGGAGACATCGGAGGGGAGCGATGGCGTCATCTATCATCGAGCAGATCATGCGCAAGAAGCCGGTCGACCGGCTCGTGGCCGATACATCGGGCGCGGGTGACGGGCACGGCCATCTCGGGCGTTCCATCACGCTTTTCCAACTGACCATGTTCGGCGTCGGCGCGACGATCGGCACGGGTATCTTCTTCGTCCTGAGCGAACAGGTGCCGGTCGCGGGGCCTGCCGTGGTCATTTCCTTCGTCATCGCGGCGGTCGCGGCTGGCCTTTCGGCGCTCTGCTACGCGGAGATGAGTTCGATGATCCCGGTCTCGGGCTCCTCCTATTCCTATGCCTATGCGACGCTGGGCGAAGGCATCGCCTTCTTCGTCGCCGCCTGCCTGGTGCTGGAATACGGCATTTCGGCCGCGGCCGTCTCGGTCGGCTGGGCCGAATATGTCGAGAAGCTGCTCTTCAATGTCACCGGCATCGTGCTGCCGGGCTGGATGACCAAGGGGCCGATCACCGTCGTGGATGGTGACCATCCCTTCGCCGTGGCCTTCTTCCAGGAAGGCTCGGGCCTCATCAACCTGCCCGCCGTCGTTCTCGTCGCGCTCTGCTGTGTCCTGCTTCTGCGCGGCGCCAGGGAATCGGCCCGGGCCAACGCCATCATGGTGCTGGTCAAGCTCGCGGTGCTGACGCTGTTCATCGTGATTGCCGGAAGCGCCTTCAACAGCGCCAATTTCACGCCCTTCTTCAACGAGAGCGGCTTTGGCGGCGTGCAGGCGGCGGCGGCATCGATCTTCTTCACCTTCGTCGGCCTCGATGCCGTTTCGACGGCGGGTGAAGAGGTGGTCAATCCGCGGCGCAATCTTCCGCTCGCCATCATCTCGGCGCTTGTCATCGTCACCAGCTTTTACGTGCTGGTCGCCGTGGCCGCGCTCGGCGTGCAGCCGGCCAGCGCCTTCGACGGGCAGGAGGCGGGGCTCGCCACCATCTTGCAGAACATCACCGGTTCCACCTGGCCAGCCAACCTGCTCGCGGGCGGCGCGGTCATCTCGATCTTCTCGGTCACGCTGATCGTGCTCTACGGCCAGTCGCGCATCCTTTTCGCGGTCTCGCGTGACGGGTTGCTGCCCTCGATCTTCCACAAGGTCGATCCGCGCTCGATGACGCCGGTGGCCTGCACGATCATCGTCGCGATCTTCGTGTCGCTGATCGCCGCCTTCGTGCCCTCCGGCCTGCTCTGGGATCTGACGAGCATGGGCACGCTGACGGCCTTTACCGTGGTCTCGGCGGGCGTGCTGATCCTGCGTTACACCAGGCCCGACATGCCGCGCGGCTACCGCGTGCCCTTCGGCCCGGTGCTGCCGGTGCTCAGCATCGTCGCCTGCGTCTACCTGATCTTAAAGCTTTCCTGGATGGTCTACGGCATTACCGCCGTGTGGGTCTCCATCGCCGCCCTCGTCTATTTCGGCTACTCCGCCCGCAACTCGCGGCTGGAGAAGCCCGAAGTGTTCGGCGAGGTGGCGAAATGAAGATCCTCGTCGGACTGTCCTCCGACCAGGGCGGGCAGGAAGCCCTGGCGCTCGGCGCGATGCTCGCGCGCTCCTGCAAGGCTTCGCTTATCGCCTGCACTGTGACGCCCGAGACCTGGGGTTATCCTTCGCCAGCGCGCGTCGATGGCGAATATGGCAGCTTCCTCGCCCGCCACATCGCCGCGCTGCAAGCCGAGATGAAGGCGGCGCTTCCCGCCGACGTGGAGGCGGAATTCCTTGCCGTCTCCGCTTCCTCCGCCCGTGAGGGGCTGATCAAGGTGGCTTCGGAGATCGGCGCCGATTGCCTCGTGCTCGGCTCGGCGCGCGAGGCTCCGTTCGGCCGTTTCGGTGAGGGCGGCGTGACGACGGAGCTGCTGCGATCGGCGCATCTGCCGATCGTGGTGGCGCCGCATGGTTACGCGCCCGGGCCGGAGACGCGCGTGCGCCGTCTCAGCGCCGCCTATTCCGGCTCGTCGTCCGTTCCCGGCATCGTCGCCCGCAGCGCGGCGCTTGCCGCGGAATATGCGGTGCCGCTGCGGCTCGTCACCTTCGTCGTGCGCGACAAGCAGATGTATCCGACGGGAGCCGGTTACGATGCCGAGCAGTTCGTCTCCAACGTGCTGCGCGAGCAGGCGCGGGAGGCGCAGGCGGCCGTTCTGGCCAGCCGGGAAGGGCTTTCGGCCGAAATCGCCGACGGGCCGACCTGGAAGGCGGCTTTCGATTCGCTGTCCTGGCAGGATGGCGAGGTGCTGGTGCTCGGCTCCAGCAAGCTCGGGCCGCTGATGCGTGTCTTCCTGGGTTCGAACGCCCGCAAGATCGTGCATAATTCACCCGTTCCCTGCCTTATTCTTCCGCGCAGCGAAGAATGATCCAGCCGCCGGGCAACCTCTCAGAATGCATGCGGGATAGGCAAAAGACGCGCAACGCCGTCCTGCCGGAGAAAGACAAATGACCAGACCCTTGAACCAGCCGCTTGGCGGCAACGAGATGCCCCGTTTTGGGGGCCCTGCGACGATGATGCGGCTTCCGACGCAGCCGACTTCGGCTGGGCTTGATGCCTGCTTTGTCGGCATTC
>JBDHTA010000176.1:0-8350 GCA_039808465.1 Rhizobiaceae bacterium
GACGTTCCGCTTCTCGCTGCCAGCCGCCGGGCAAGGGGCGGATGATGAAGCCTGACAACTACGTCGTTCATATCGTCGACGATGAGGAGCCGGTGCGCAGGTCGCTGGCCTTCCTGCTGACGACATCCGGCTTCACGGTGCGCGTGCATGAATCGGCCACCGGCTTCCTCGCCGCCGCGCCGTCGCTGGCCAATGCCTGCCTGGTGACGGATCTGCGCATGCCGGACATGAGCGGCGTCGAATTGCTGGAAAAGCTGGCGGCGATCGGCGCCCTGCCCCCTGCCATCGTCATCACCGGCCATGGCGACGTGCCCATGGCGGTGTCGGCCATGAAGGCGGGCGCGGCCGACTTCATCGAAAAGCCGTTCGAGGACCAGACCCCAATCGCGCACCGCCTGCCGCGCGGCTTTTGCCTCCCTGCTCATCATTTCCTCCTTGGGAGCGATGGCGAAATATGGCGCGATGGTATGACCGGCCTTGTTGCGGATGGCGGGATCCGCGCTCGCATCAAGTATCCCGGACGCGCACCGACCGGACACGATCCGCCTCCCAGCCGATTTCCAGAACATAGAAGTCCGCCACGCTTGGACACAATACATATGTCGACGCCTGCCGGTCATCGGCCTCAGCAACTCCCAGAAGCCGTTGCACCTCTTCTTTCGTGCGGCCCTCCAGGCCGACACGATACCGGAGATCCAGCAGCATCCGGCAGCGTTCAACGCTCTGAGCATCAGCCGCCTGCCATTCGGCGGGATCGAAGAACCGCGGAAGATAGGAAAATGCCGGTGCGCCGATACTGGTCAGCGCCACCGCCCCCAACCCGGAAAGCAGGACGGCCAAAAGACTGATCGCGACAGCACGCTTCACCCATTTTCTCCCGTTCCAAAGCGCATCGATCATTTGCGAGAGCCAGCCAAACATCGATCCCTACAGATGTACAGGGTATGGCACGCCCGGTTGAACTGGCCGCTGCGGCTACACTATTCTGAGGAACCGGGCCAACTCCCTGTCCGTCCGCCCTGCATGACAATCAGCTTTCCGAAGGAGACCGGCGCTGGAGTTCCATGGAGAAGAGACATGCGGCACCGAGGAGAGGCTGCCCCTGACGCCTGCGATGCGCGCGCGGCTGCGAGCGGGCGATTCCACGGATACGCGGCTGCTTGCAAGCGCCACGGCGGTCGTGGCCGTGCTCATTCTCGCCATGTGGACAGGAATCTCACGCTGGTTTTACGAAACGCCGATGCGCATGGCGCTCGGATGTGCGGGCCTTGCCTGTATCGGGGCCGCCCCGTTGCTCCGCGAGCAGATCCGCGTGAATGCCGCCTTGCGTGACGGCCGGTTCACGCGGTTTCGAGGCCGCTTCGTCCTCAGGCGCTACAACCAGCCTGTGCTCGGCCGTCACGGTTGGGACACCAGACGCGAGCGCCGGATCACATGGGCCGTCACGCTGCCTTCGGCCGAAATCATCGTGCCGGATGCGCTTGCCGCCCTGCTGCGCGACATCGGCTCGGGGGAAATCGACTACTCGCCGGAGACACGGCTGATCCTCGAAGTGAGGGATCAAGCTGGCGGCCCGGTCTATCGCGGATATAACCCATAGAAGCGCAAGCCGTCATGGAAGCAGAGCGATGCCGCAGACACACATTGCCTTAAGCCCCGCTCCGGAGGAAAACAGCGGCTACGACACGGAACGGGCGCAGGCGATCGTCCGGGTCGTCGTGGTCTTTCTCGGCGTCGGCTACATGATCTTCGAGGCGCTGACAGGGCATGTGCCGGAAGCCGACCGCCGCGTCATCATCGCGCTCTGCGCGATCATCACCATCACCCCGGTCTTCATCCTCGCCGCCGTGCTGCGGCGGCCGGGCGTCAGCCATCCGCGCCGGATGCTTGGAATGGCGCATGACTACACGGCCATTCTTGTCGCGCTGGCCTTCGGCGGCGAAAGCCTGATGCCGATCTACGCGCTACTGCTATGGGTGACGATCGGCAACGGCATCCGCTACGGGCCGCGCTATCACCTCGCGGCCACCATCCTCGCCCTGCTGACGATTACGGTGGTGACGATGGTCAACCCGCATTGGCGCGCCCTGCCCTATGTGACGCTGACGCTGTTCCTGACGACGCTGCTCGTTCCGGCTTACGCCTATACGCTGCTGACCAGGCTGCACCAGGCCCGCGACGCGGCCTTCGAGGCCAATCTTGCCAAGTCGCGCTTTCTCGCGCAGGCGAGCCATGACCTGCGCCAGCCGATCCATGCCATCAGCCTGTTCACCGCCTGCCTGCGCGACACCGGGCTTGATGCCGAACAACGGCAGATGGTTTCGAACATCGACCGTTCGCTGAACAGCGTCTCGCGCCTGTTCCGCTCCCTGCTCGATCTCTCGACGCTGGACAGCGGCCGCGTCAGCGTCAAACCGGAAGTCATCGCGCTCGACAACCTGTTGGGCGATCTCGTCCGCCAGAATGCGGACATGGCGCAATGGGCCGAGGTAACCTTGAAGCGGGTGCCGACTAGGCATCATGTCCTCACCGATCCCGGCCTGCTGACCACGATTCTTCAGAACATCGTGTCGAACGCCTGCAAATATGCGGAGGGCGCGCCGGTCCTGATCGGCTGCCGGCGCAAGGGAAACAGCCTCAGCATTCAGATCTGCGACCGTGGGCCGGGCATCGCCGAGGAGCATCTTCCGAGGATTTTCGAGGAGTTCTATCAGGTCCGCGCGCCGGGCGACCGCGATATCGACGGCGTCGGGCTCGGGCTTCCCATCGTGAAGCGGCTGGCCGCCCTCATGCATCTTAGCGTGACGATCCGCTCGAAAACCGGCAAGGGCACGGCAATCACCGTCGGCGGCCTGCCGCTGGCGCCAGCGCCGCCTGCCGGTGCCTCGCCGCGGCGAACCGGTCCCCTGACAGCCATCGACGGCTTCCGGATTCTCCTTGTCGAAGACGACCCCCGTCTTGCTTGCGGCAACAGCGGCCCTGCTGGAAAAGTGGGGCTGCTGCGTCCGGCAGGCAAGCGGCATCCCCGCTGATGGCGGTGAGGATTGCGATCTGATCATCACGGATTTCGACCTCGGCGAGCAGACCACCGGCAGCGATTGCATCGCCGAAATCCGCCGCCGCGCCGGGCGGATGGTTCCGGCGATCATCATGACCGGCCATGATCCCGACACGGTCCGCGCCATGGCGGGCGAGGCTGGCATGCTCATCCTGCCGAAACCCGTCCGGCCCGCCGAGCTGCGGTCCATGGTCGTCGCGGAACGCTTCAAGGCGCAGCGCCTCGCCAGATCACAAGGGGCGGGCGGCTTATAAACCCGGATCGGCCGCCTTCGCGGCGGCCGCCGCCCGCGAGGTAACGCCGAGCACCCGCAGAATAGCCGAGACGTGCATGCGGGCGGTGAAGGGAGAAATCCCGAGTTCGCGGGCGATTTCCTTGTTGGATTTTCCCTCGCGGATGAGTTTCAGCACCTCGCTCTGGCGGGCGGTGAGCGGCGCTCCGGTCTCCGGCCGTTCACCGGAAAGGAAACCGGACATCGCCATGCCGGTCCTGACCACGAAATCGCCGTTGCGGATGGCGTCGATCGCCATGCTGATCTCCTCGGGTGAAACGGATTTGCCGATGAACCCGTCCGCCCCTTCCGCCATCACCTGATCGATCACCTCACGATCATCGACCATGGAGACGACGATGATGGACGAGCTGGGAAATTCCTCCCGCAAGGCCCGGATCGAGGTCTCGATGCGCAGGCCGGGAAAGAGAAGATCGAGGACGAAGGTTTCCGGCGCGGGATTTTGCCGCGCCTTCTCCAGCATCTCATCCATGGTCCCGGCTTCCAGCACATCCGCGGACGGCACCAGATTGAGCACGATCCGCCGCATGCCCTCCCGGAACACCGGATGGTCGTCCGCGACCAGAATCCGTTCACGCCGCTTTTCCGCCATCGTCCCCTCCGCTGCCGATCAGCCCGCCGATAGTATCAAAGCCGGGCGGTCTTTGCAGTGGCCGGGATCGAAACGATGGGCGCGGAGGCAAGCCCCGTACATCTGTACAGGCGGGCGGCGACGCCCGGGAGGAGCTAAAGCGTCAATCCAGCGCTCCGAAACCGGTAATTCAGCGGGGATATTGAACCGGTAAGGAACATCCTTGCGGATCTGGCATTATTACTTGGCGAAAGCAGGCGCACCGCGCGTTTCTCATGCTACAATTCTTTAACCAGCATCGCATAGAACGGATCGGGGCCGTACGCGCGGCCCTGGGGCGTGGAAACCCCGGATGGATAGGTGCGGCGTCCGCCTGAAGGATGCCAGACTCCTTGACTTATGGTCGGGGAGCCGTGGACGCATGTCCAGGCTCTTCCGAGCTAAAGGTCCATGGGACCGTATCCATTCGGTTTTCCAACTCCCCGATCGCCAGGGGTCAGGAAGGAAGCGCGGGGGCGTACCGCAGTTCTTTCTTTAGGAGGCGAACCAAGCCGCTCGTCAGCACCCGGCACGCCCCATCATTCCGGCAGAGTCAACAGGACGCCGCTATTGGCCCCTCCCCGGCGCATTGCGAAGGAAGCATGGGCCAACACGCCTTAAATTAGAACAATCATAATAAACTAAAATACGATATATTAACTAATATGCCCTAGAAGAAGGGTGGGGCTGTACGCACGGCCCTGGGGCGTGGAAACCCCGGATGGATAGGTACAGGCGTTCACCTGAAAGGCGCCAGATTCCTCGACTTATGGTCGGGGAGCCGCGGGCGCATGTCCAGGCTCTTCCGGGCTAAAGGTCCACGGGACCGTATCCATTCGGTTTTCCAACTCCCCGATCGCCAGGGGTCAGGAAGGAACGCGGGGGCGCACCGCGCAGATCCTTCCCAAGATGGAACCGACGACAATCATCCATCAGGTTCAATCCTCCCCGCCAATTGCCGGCCTTGGCATGATGCTCTGGCCGTCTGTCAAATGGCATCGGCCGCAATGCCGCCGGTGATGCCCGTGGACGACCATTCGAGGGGAATATGAGCCAATTCTGGACGAAATTCGCTGGCGGCGTGCCGGCAGACGCCGTGCTTGCAGCCATCAACAAGTCGCTGGCCGTGATCGAGTTCGATCCGGCGGGCAACATCCTGACCGCCAATGAGAATTTCCTGAAAGCGATGGGTTACGAGGCGCGAGAACTCGCTGGCCAGCATCATCGCCTGTTCGTCGAGCCGGATTATGCGCGCAGCCCCGATTATACGGCCTTCTGGGCCAAGCTCGGCCGCGGCGAATTCGATGCCGCCGAATACAAGCGCATCGGCAAGGGCGGCCGCGAAGTCTGGATCCAAGCGACCTACAACCCCGTCCTGAACAGCCGCGGCAAGGTCGTCAAGGTCGTGAAATTCGCGACCGACACGACGACCGCCAAGATGCAGAACGCCGAGAATAGCGGCAAGCTGGAAGCGATTTCGCGGGCGCAGGCCGTTATCGAATTCACGGTCGACGGAGAAATCCTGACGGCCAACGCGAATTTCCTGACCACGCTCGGCTACGATCTCAGCGAGATCAAGGGCCGCCGTCATCGCATGTTCGTCGAGCCCGCCTATGCGCTTAGCCCTGACTATGTGGAATTCTGGCGGCGCCTGCAAGGCGGCGAATTCGTCGCGGAAGAGTTCAAGCGCATCGGCAAGGGCGGCAGGGAAATCTGGATCCAGGCCTCCTATAATCCGATCTTCGATCCGAACGGCCGGGTGATGAAGGTGGTCAAGTTCGCCACCGACATTACCGGCCGCGTGCATGCCGTGACCGAGATCGGCTCCGGACTGGGCCGCGTCGCCAGCGGCGACCTGACCTGCGAAATCAGGGAAGCCTTCATTCCGAGCCTCGACAGGCTGCGCCTCGATTTCAACAATTCGGTCTCGACCTTGCGGAGCGCGCTTGAGAAAGTCGGCCAGAATGCGTCGAGCATCGATGCGGCCGCAAACGAGGTCAGCGCCGCCGCAAGCGATCTTTCCAGACGCACCGAGCAGCAGGCGGCCTCCGTCGAGGAGACGGCAGCGGCGCTCGACGAGATCACGGTGACCGTGCGCAGTTCCGCCCAGCGCGCCGAGGAAGCTGGCAATCTGGTTGCCCGCACACGCGCAAGCGCCGAGAAATCCGGCGCGATCGTGCAGCGCGCCGTTGCAACCATGGGCGAAATCGAGCGCTCCTCACGCGAGATCGGCTCGATCACCGACATGATGGACGAGATCGCCTTCCAGACGAACCTGCTGGCGCTGAACGCCGGTGTGGAAGCCGCCCGCGCCGGTGAGGCCGGAAAGGGTTTTGCCGTCGTCGCCCAGGAAGTGCGGGTGCTGGCGCAGCGCTCCGCCGAAGCCGCCAAGCAGATCAAGGGTCTGATTTCCAAGTCGAGCGAGGAAGTGCGGGCGGGGGTCACGCTGGTCGGCGAGACCGGCACGGCGCTGGAGACGATCATCGGTGACGTGCAGGAGATCAACAGGCATGTCGCGGCAATCGTCGAGGCATCGCGGGAGCAGTCGACGGGGCTCGCCGAGATCAACACCGCCGTCGGCACCATCGATCAGGGCACGCAGCAGAATTCGGCCATGGTGGAGGAAACCTCGGCGGCAAGCGTCCACCTCGCCACGCAGGCGGAAGAGCTGAACGCGCTGCTCTCCACCTTCCAGCTCGGCGATCAGGCAGGCGCCAGGACACAGGCTATCTCCCGTCAGCCGGGCCGCCGCCCGGAAACGCAGCCCGCGCCCAGACCGGCGGCCGTCCATCAACTCCGCCATGCCGGACGCAGATCGGCGGCGGCAACGCAGGCCGAAGAATGGCGCGAGTTCTAGGAGCGCGCATCGTGACCAGATTCTGCACCCTCCCCCTGAACCCCGGCGCCATGACAAAGCCTGAGCACTTCATGCAGACCGTGGAACGGTTCATCATCGGCGTGACCGAAAACCTGTGCCGGCTGGAGAACGAAACTGTCGAGCCGGGACAGGAAGAAGCATTCCGCCGTAGCAAGACACTTATCCTCGCAGAGCTGGACAGGCTCAACGGAATGCTGGCCGCCTATCGCGCGGGCGATCCGCAACGTCTTGTCGACGCGCTCACAAGCGTCGCGGACATGCTGGTATCGCGCCGTCTTCCGCAAAGGTCGGGCTAAGGACCGGATGCCGCGTGGCGCAGGCAGCAAGGTTTTGACGTGAATCATGAATGGTACCGGTCGCGGCAGGTTGGCGCGGCCGTGTAGATTTCCGGCCGGATCAAGGTACGCGCCGGTATGCATTCGCCAATCAGACGAAGACCGGGGCGTGCCCATCGCCGTATTCAGGAACAGCCTCCCGGAGCCGGAGGTCCGAATTGATCGCCGCTTTGATAACGCGGCCGCCGTAACCCGTATATTCAGGGCGCCTTGCTCAACGAGGTGTCGCATCTGGCCGATGAAAGCAAAGCAGCCTGCTCGTTTGCTTCCAATCAACGGCATTGCCCTCGCCTGGCGCGAGAGCGAGGCACAACGCAAACATGCAATATACCTAATTTATTAACTACTATCTTATAAATAAAAGCGGGGCTGTAACGCAGCTCCGGGGCGTGGAAACCCCATAATGGATAGGTACGGGCGTCCACCTGAAGGACGCCGGAACTTCGGCTTATTATGGCCAGAGAGGCCGGGGGCAATTCTGTCCGGGCTCTCCGATCCGGGCAGCCTGTGGTGGACCCCGTATTTCCCCGGTTTCCAACAACCCCTGAAATTTTGGGGCAGAATGGGCCGATTTCCGATCCGGACCGTCCGCCCCTTCAATGCGAACATATGAGGGGAGCCGCATGCGCCTGCCGCAGATACAGACTGACCAAGCGGATATGCAGTCCGCTGATGAACGGCTGGCCTTCATGGAAAGGCCTCCCTTAGCCGTGCGGCAATCAAGGCTCTCGTCGTCATCAGCGGATACCGAAACGATGGAGACCGGATCTTGATCGTATTCACATACCGCAGCTCCAACGCCGATCCTGACGCGCGCTGGAAAGAAACAACCGTACTGGAAGAGTTCTTCGATACGCAGGACGACGCCAGAAGCGCCGTCCTCGAAATTCGCACGGAGATTACCGCCGCCGCCCTTGCGGACTGGTCGCCATTCCATATTGAACGCGTGGAGCTTGCGCCGATCAGCGGGCGGCAGTTTCTGACGCTGATCAACAAGGGCGTGAGGCCTTTCGTCCGCTCCTGCGAAGTGGTGGAAACGATTGACTGATATAGACCGGCGCTGCCGCCAGAGAGGGCTCAGCTCTTCTCGCCATCGGCTTTCGTTTCGCTCGCACTGCCGAGATATTCCGTGCAGACCGCCTCGATGGCCTGCCGCAGATGCGTGACATGCTCGGCG
>JBDHTA010000177.1:0-8320 GCA_039808465.1 Rhizobiaceae bacterium
CCGAAGGCCCAGGCGAGCAGCCGCGACAGGTCGTCCATGATCAGGAAGAAGGAGGGCACCACCACCAGCGACAGCACTGTGGAGACGATGATGCCGCCGATCACCGCGATCGCCATCGGGGCGCGGAAGGTGCCGCCTTCGCCGACACCCATCGCCGAGGGCAGCATGCCCGCCGACATGGCTATGGACGTCATGATGATCGGGCGGGCGCGCTTGCGGCCCGCTTCCACCATGGCGGCGACCCGCTCCATGCCGTGACGGCGCATCTCGATGGCGAAATCCACCAGCAGGATGGCGTTCTTGGTGACGATGCCCATCAGCATCAGGATGCCGATCAGCACCGGCATGGACAGCGGATTGCCGGTCACGAGCAGGCCGAGCGCCACGCCGCCGATGGCGAGCGGCAGCGAGAACAGGATGGTGAAGGGCTGGATCACATCCTTGAACAGCAGGATCAGCACCGTCAGCACCAGCATCAACCCCATCAGCATGGCGTTGATGAAGCTCTGCTGCATTTCCTGCTGAACCTTGGTGTCGCCGCTTTCGGCCAGCCGCACCGTCGGCGGCAGGTTCGCTTCCTCGACGATTTCGCGGAAGCGGGCCGAGGCGGAATCCAGCGCCACGCCCGGCGGCAGGTCGGAGCCGATGGCGACCACCCGGTTGCGGTTGTTGCGCTTGATCGAGCTTGGGCCTTCCGAATAATCGATATCGGCGACGCTCGACAGCGGCACCATCGCGCCGGTGGCGGTCTTGATCTTCAAGGCGCGGATGGCGGCGAGATCGCGGCGCATGCCGAGCGCCGACTGCACCCGGATCGGGATCTGGCGGTCGTCCAGCGAGATTTTCGCCAGCGCCGCGTCGACATCGCCGATGGTGGCGATGCGCACCGTCTCGGAAATCTGCTGCGGCGTGATGCCGAGACGGGCGGCCTGATCCATGCGCGGGCGCACTTGCAGTTCCGGGCGGGGCAGGGCGCCGTCGGCGCTGACATTGGCCAGCAGCGGATCGGCGCGCAGGCGCGCTTCCAGCACCCCGGAAGCCTCGTTCAGATCCTTCTCGTTGTTGGAGAGGAAGTTGAACGACAGGTCGCGTTCGCCGCGATCGTTCAGCTTCAGCACGCGCACGTCGGGAATATCGCGCAGCTTCGCGAAGACTTCCTTCTCGATATCCCATTGCGGGCGCTCGCGGCCATGCGCGCCGACCTTCGGAAGCATGGGGCCGATCAGCGGCAGGCGGCCCGCGACATCGTTGACCAGCCGTTTCAGCAGCGAATGGTCGAGCTTGTCGAGAGACAGCGTCACGGTGGCGCGGCGCAGCTCCAGATCGCCCTTCGGAGAGGCGCCGCCCAGCACGAAGACGCTTTCGACGCCATCGATATCCTTGACGCGGGAATAGATCGCATCCGTCGTCTTTTCCGTCTCGTCCAGCGTCGCGTTTGGCGGCAGCTCGACGGAGAGCACGATGCGGGAGGCGTCTTCCGGCGGCAGGAAGCTGCCGGGCACCTGCGCCAGCAGCATCAGCGAGCCGACAAGGAAGGCGATGGCGGCGAGCAGCGTGGCATAGCGGGTGTACCAGCGGCTGGTCGTGCCGCGCACCAGCTTCGTGTAGCCCTTCATCAGCAGGCCGTCATTGTCGTGATGGTCTTCCATCGCGTCTTCGGTGCGCATCAGATAGGCGGCCATCATCGGGGTGATGAGGCGGGCCACCATCAGCGAGAAGAAGACGGAGAAGGCGACCGTCAGGCCGAACTGGATGAAGTACTGGCCGGGAATGCCGGGCATGAACGACACCGGCACGAAGACGGCGATGATGGTGAAGGTGGTGGCGATGACGGCGAGGCCGATCTCGTCGGCCGCCTCGATGGCGGCGCGATAGGGCGTCTTGCCCATCTTGATGTGACGGGCGATGTTCTCGATCTCGACGATGGCGTCGTCGACGAGAATGCCGGTCGCCAGCGTCAGCGCCAGGAAGCTGACGAGGTTCAGCGAGAAGCCCATCAGATCCATGATGTAGAAGGTCGGGATCGCCGACAGCGGCAGTGCGACGGCGGAAATCAGCGTGGCGCGCCAGTTGCGCAGGAAGAGGAAGACCACGATGATGGCGAGCAGCGCGCCTTCCATCAGCGTGTGCATGGCCGCTTCGTAATTGCCGTAGGTGAAGTAGACCGAATCGTTGATCAACTCGATCTGCACGTTCGGATTGGCGGCGCGCACCGTCTCCAGGCTTTTGGACACCGTTTCCGCGACCGAGACCTCGCTCGCGCCCTTGGCGCGGAAGACGCCGAAGGTGACGACCGGGACGGAATCGTTGCGCGAGAAGGATTTCGGCTCCTCATAGGTGTCGCGGATGACGCCAAGCTCGGACAGCTTGACGAAATGGCCGTTCGGCAGCGCGATGGTGGTGGCGGAGAGTTCGGCGACGTTGCGCTTGTCGCCGAGCACGCGGATCGCCTGTTCGGCGCCCGCCACCTGTCCGCGCCCCGAGCCGAGATCGACATTGGTGCCGCGCAACTGGTGGCTGACATCGGCGGCGGTGATGCCGTAGGCGTTCAGCCGGTCGGCATTCAGTTCGATGCGCACCTCGCGGTCGGCGCCGCCGTAGCGGTCGATGCGGCCGATGCCGGGCTGGCCCTGCAAGGCGCGCTTGACGGTGTCGTCCACGAACCAGGACACCTCCTCCAGCGACATATCCGGCGCGGAGACGGCGAAGGTCTGGATCGCCTGGCCCTCGACATCGATCTTGGTGACGATGGGGGCTTCGGCATTGGCGGGAAGATCGGAGCGGATGCGGTCGATGGCGTCCTTGGTGTCCTGCACGGCCTGCTCGGTCGGCACTTCCATGCGGAACATCACGACGGTCTGGGACTGACCGTCCGTCACCGTGGACTGGATTTCATCGATGCCGGTGATCGAGGCGACGGCGTCCTCGACCTCCTTGGTCACCTGCATTTCCAGCTCGGCGGGCGAAGCGCCGCTCTGCGTGACGGTGATGGCAACCAGCGGCACGTCGATGTTTGGAAAACGGGTGATCGGCAGCTTGTAGAAAGACTGGATGCCGACGAAGAGCAGCAGCCCGAAGAAGAGCAGCGGCGCAATCGGATTGCGGATGGACCAGGCGGAAAAATTCATCGCTTACGTCCTCAATTGGTCTCGGCCGCGTCGCGGACCGGATTGATCCGGTCGCCTTCGCGCACATAGGCCCCGGCCTTGGCGACGACATCCTCGCCGCTCGCAAGCCCGCTGACGATCTGGATATAGGGGCCGTCCTGAATGCCGGTCTCGACCTTCACCTGCTTGACCACATTGCCCTCGACCTTGCGGGCGGTGGTTTCGCCGCCGCTGCCGGTCAGGATGGCGGTGAGCGGCAGGGCAACGGCATCGGCGGTGTCGATGACGATGGTGGCGCTGCCATACATGCCTGCGCGGGCCTTCTCGCTGCGGTCGAGCGCGATGTTCACCGTGCCGAGCCGTGTGGCGGGATCGATGGAGGGGGAAATCAGCCGGACGCTGCCGTCAAGCGTTTCGCGGCTGCCCGCCAGCGCGACGGTCGCCTTCTGGCCGGGCGCGATCTTGAGAATATCGTTTTCCGAGACATCGGCGACCAGCTCCAGCGCGCCGTCGCGGATGATGGTGAACAGCGGTTCTCCCGCGCCACTGGCGATGGCGCCGATCCTGGCGCTGCGCGCCGCGACGATGCCGGAAACCGGCGCCTTGATTTCGGTGCGGGCTAGCCTCAGCTCGACATCGGCGATCTGGCTGGCGACGACCTTGATATCGGCCTCGCCGACGCTGACCAGTTGCCTTGCCGCATCGAGACGGGCCTGGGCGACATCGGCGGCGGCCTGCGCCTGTTCGACCTGCGAGGCGGTGGCGGTGCCGGATTTGCCGAGCCGGGACAGGCGGTCGCGCTGGCGGATGGCGTCGTTCAGATTGGCTTCGGCTTCGAGAACCTGGGCGCGGTATTGCGCCACGCCGGCTTCCGCCTTGGCCTTGTTGGCCTCGAACTGGCTTTTCTGGAGCAGCAGCGCATCGTCGTTCAGTGTGGCGAGAACGCTTCCCGCCTCGACCCTGTCCCCGGCATCGGCATTCAGCGCCCGGATGGACAGGCCCTCGACCTGCGGCTGCACATGAATTTCATCGACGGCGCGGATGGTGCCGCTGGTGACCACCTTTTCCACGAGCTGCCGCTGGGTGGCGGCGGTGACGACGATGGCGGGAAGCTGCTGCGTGGCCTCCTTCGGCGTGTCCTCGGCGCGCGCCGGATGGCCGGAGCCAGACACCAGCGCGACGGCAGCCGCCAGTGTCAACGAAGCAAAGCGAAGCATCCTGTCCATCCTGTCAAACACATGTGCGGGTGCGTCCCAGATAGGGACAACGGCCGCCCCGCGCAAGCCGGGCACCGTTTTTCCACCGATGTTCTAGTCACGGCCGCGATGTAAATCAACGTCTTTTTCTACGCAAAACAGGAGGCTTCGGAGGCTCTTTTCAGGCAAGCCTTTGAAATGCAAAGGCGCGAGGCAATTGCCCCGCGCCTTTGTTTATCGGTTACTTCAGGGCCTCGTCGGTGATCTCATGCGTCCATGCGCCTTCCGGCTCCCTGGTAATGACGGGATCGGAGCCGCCGCCGAGCAGGGTCTTGACCGTGCGCTGGTAGTCGGCTTCGTCCAGAGCGCCGTTGGAGCCCGCCGTCAGCTTGGCGACCTCGGCCATCATGCGCTTCTGGTGCTTTTCCGTCTGGGCGCCGCTGGCGTCGTTTTCCAGCACGATGTCGGCGGCTTCGTCGCTATGCTCCTCGGCATATTTCCAGCCCTTCATCGAGGCGCGGACGAATTTCACCATCTTTTCCTTGAAGGCGGCGTCCTTGAGCTTGTCTTCCAGCACATAAAGGCCGTCCTCCAGCGTCGCCACGCCTTCGTCCTCATACTTGAAGGTGACCAGTTCCTCCGGCTTGATGCCGGCATCGATGACCTGCCAGTATTCGTTATAGGTCATGGTGGAAATGCAGGCGGCCTGCTTCTGCAACAGCGGGTCGACGTTGAAGCCCTGCTTGAGAACGGTGACGCCATCCGCCCCGCCATTGGTGGGGATATTCAGATGCGCCATCCATGACAGGAAGGGATATTCGTTGCCGAAGAACCAGACGCCGAGCGTCTTGCCCTTGAAATCGTCCGGCTTGGTGATGCCGGTCTCCTTGAGACAGGTCAGCATCATGCCCGAGGACTTGTAGGGCTGGGCGATGTTGACGAGCGGCACGCCCTTTTCGCGGGTGGCGAGCGCGGAGGGCATCCAGTCGACGATGACATCGGCGCCGCCGCCAGCCAGTACCTGCGGCGGCGCGATATCCGGGCCGCCCGGCTTGATTTCGACGTCGAGGCCTTCCTCTTCATAGAAGCCCTTGTCCTTGGCGACGTAATAGCCGCCGAACTGGGCCTGCGTGACCCATTTCAGTTGCAGGACGACCTTGTCGGCCGCCATGGCGTGCCCGGCTGCGAGAGACATGGCGCTGGCGAGCAGCAAAGATGCGATTTTCCTGTGCATGTCTGTTCCCTCTTATGATTACGCCTGTCCACCACGGACAGACGGATGCCAGAATGTCACGGCCCGCTCCATGAGCGCGACCAAGCCATAAAAGGCGGAGCCTGCGACCGCGGCAACCGCGATCTCGGCCCAGACCATATCGACATTGCTGCGTCCGACCTCCGTGGAGATGCGGAACCCCATGCCGACGATGGGCGTACCGAAAAATTCGGCGACGATGGCGCCGATCAGCGCCAGCGTCGAATTGATCTTCAGGGCGTTGAAGATGAAGGGACCGGCGGCGGGCAGGCGCAGTTTCGTCAGCGTCTGCCACCAGCTTGCGGCATAGGTGCGCATCAGGTCGCGCTCCATCGGGCTTGCGGATGCCAGCCCCTGCACGGTGTTCACCAGCATGGGAAAGAAGGTCATGATGACGACGACCGCCACCTTCGATTGCCAGTCGAAGCCGAACCACATGACCATGATGGGTGCCACGCCGACGACCGGCAGGGCCGAGACGAAATTGCCGATCGGCAGCAGGCCCTTCTGCAAGAAGGGCGAGCGGTCGATGGCGACGGCGACGAGAAAGCCCAGCCCGCAGCCGAGAATATAGCCGGTCAGCACCGATTTGAGGAAAGTCTGGCGGAAATCGGCCCAGAGGGTCGGCAGCGAACTGGTCAGCTTCGCCCAGATCATCGTTGGCGCGGGCAGGAGGATCGAGGGGATGTTGAAGCCGCGCACCACGCCTTCCCACAGTACGAGGATGGTGACGCCGAACAGCACCGGCACGAAGATGCGCGCGGCGCGATCGGCGCCGGGCGAGGCGAAGCGCTGGCGCACCAGCCATTCGTTGAAGGTCCAGGCGGCGATCCAGAAGGCGATGGCCCCGAGAAAGTATCCGTTCATGGCCGTGCCCCCATGCGCCTGAGAACCTGTGCGTGCGCCATGCCGACGATGCCGACCAGCACCGCGGCGAGTGCCGCCGCCATGAAGAGAGCGGCCCAGATCTGGATCGTCTGGCCGTAATAGGAGCCGGAGAGCAGGCGGGCGCCAAGCCCGGCGACGGCCCCCGTCGGCAATTCGCCGACGATGGCGCCGACCAGCGAAATGGCGATCGCCACCTTCAGCGAGGTGAAGAGATAGGGCATGGAGGCGGGCCAGCGCAGCTTCCAGAATAGCTGCGCGGGGCTGGCATTATAGGTGCGCATCAGGTCGAGATGGATTTGCTCGGGGCTGCGCAGCCCCTTCACCATGCCGACGACGATGGGGAAGAAGGAGAGATAGGTGGAAATCAGCGCCTTCGGCAGCAGGCCGGAGATGCCGATGGAGTTCAGCACGACGATGATCATCGGCGCGATGGCGAGGATCGGGATCGTCTGGCTGGCGATGACCCAGGGCATCAGCGAGCGATCCATGGCGCGGTTATGGACGATGCCGATGGCAAGCAGGATGCCGAGCGCCGTGCCGATGCCGAAGCCGAGCAGGGTGGCCGACAGCGTGATCCACGCGTGATAGACGAGGCTGCGCTTGGAGGTGATCGCCTTGTTGACGGTGGTGTCCCACAGTTCCACGGCGATCTGGTGCGGGGCGGGGAGAACCGGCCGCTCCTGCACGAAGGCTTTCGGCAACATTTCGGAGAAGGAAAGCGGCGTTCCGGCGCGCGCGGCCTGATCGTATTCGAAGGGCGCGTTGAGGATGACCACGAAGACATGCCAGACGATGAGGATCGCCAGCAGAACCGTGCCGATCGGAAGCAGATGATTCCTGAGAAAGCTTGCTCGTTCCGGCATCAGACGCTCTCCCTGGTCAGCCGTGCGGCGATCTGGTTTTCAATCATCAGGACCACGTAATCAGGGCCTTCGAGAAGCTGACCGTTATCGAAGCGTAAGACGGTGAAGCCCTGAGCTTGCAGGAAAGCATCGCGCCGGGCGTCGTGCCGCCGTCCGTTTTCTGTCTCGTGGCTGTCACCATCGACTTCGACGACAATCCGGGCGGAAAGCCACGCGAAATCCGCGATATAGGGGCCGATGGGCGTTTCCCGGCGAAACCGCGCGCCGCGAGAGCGGAAGTCGCGCAGAATATCCCACATGACACGCTCTGCTTTTGTCAATTCACGGCGCAATGTTCTGGCGCGGATTCTTGTTTTAGGCGTGATGTTGGAGTGCGGCATTGTAAGACCCCCTCTGCCTGCCGGCATCTCCCCCACAAGGGGGGAGAAGGCCAGAGGCTTGCTTTTTCTTTGATTTTCGCCGCTGAGGGTGCCGCAGGGTAAGCCCCTCCCCCTTGTGGGGAGGGGTTGGGGAGGGGTCTTTCGGGCGTGTACGGTTTCACTCTTCATCGCCATGTCCCGCATGCAGGCCCTCGCGCACGCGCTGGGCGATTTCGAGGAATTCCGGCGTTTCGCGGATGGAAAGCGGACGCTCGGCGGGAAGCGGGGATTCGATGATGTCGGTGACCCGGCCGGGGCGCGGCGACATCACCACGATCTTCGTCGAGAGATAGACGGCCTCGGGGATGGAATGGGTGACGAAACAGATGGTCTTCTGCGTCGCCGCCCAGAGCTTCAGCAATTGCTCGTTGAGGTGGTCGCGCACGATCTCGTCCAGCGCCCCGAAGGGCTCGTCCATCAGCAGCAGATCGGCATCGAAGGCCAGCGCGCGGGCGATGGAGGCGCGCTGCTGCATGCCGCCCGAGAGCTGCCACGGATATTTCTTGCCGAAGCCGCCGAGATTGACGAGATTCAGCGTCCGCTCGATGCGCTTCTTCTGCTCCTCCCGGGAAAAGCCCATGATTTCGAGGGGAAG
>JBDHTA010000178.1:0-8316 GCA_039808465.1 Rhizobiaceae bacterium
TCTATTCCTTCTGGCTCAGCCTGCACGAATATATCATCCCCTACGGCATGGGCGATCTCGTCTGGTTCGAGAACTACGCCCTGATGATGACCGACGAATTCGCCAGCGTCTCATGGATCACCATGAAGCTGACGGTGATCGTGGTGGTGCTGGAATTCCTGATCGCCTTTGGCCTGGCGCTGCTGCTCAACCAGCCATGGCTGAAATTCCGCGAATTCTATCTGCTGGTGCTGATGCTGCCGATCCTGATGACGCCGGTGGCGGTGGCGCTGATGTTCCGGCTGATGTTCAATCCCAACCTCGGCATCATCAACTGGGTGATTTCGCTGGTCGGCATTCCCCAGCAGGGCTGGTTCGGCGATCCGAATCTGGCGCTGGCGACTGTCGTTTTCGTGGATATCTGGAACGAGACCTCGCTGATGCTGATCATGCTCTATGCCGGGCTGAAATCGCTGCCGCAGGATCCGGTGGAAGCCGCCCGCATCGATGGCGCCAGCGCCTTCCAGATTCTGCGCCACGTCACCCTGCCGATGCTCAAGCCCGTCATTCTCGTGACGCTGCTGATCCGCATGATCACCGCGCTGAAAAGCTACGACCTCATCTACATGCTGACGCAGGGCGGACCCGGCAAGGTGACCGAGACCATCAGCTTCTATGCCTACCGCCTCGGCTTCCGCTTCCTCGATATCGGGCAGGCGGCGGCGGTGTCCTTCATCCTTCTTGCCGCGGTGGTCGCTCTGACGATCCTTCTGCTGCGCATCATGCGGGAGAACTGACGATGAGCGACGAGCAGGCCCCGCGCTGGAAGCGCATGCAGGAATGGGACAGGCGCCCCCTGCGTCTCGACAGCTTTTCCGAGGAAAGCCCCGAAAACGGCTTTTCCGTCTTCCATTCGCCTTATGATCCCAAGCCCGGCCTGACGCTCGGGCCGGATGGCGATATCCTCGCCATGGATGGCCGCAAGGCCGCCGACTTCGATATTCTCGACGCCTTCATCGCCGCCCATCATATCGACCGCAGCGTCGCCGCCGAGGCGATGGCGCTCGACAGCACCCAGATCGCCCGCATGCTGGTGGATGTGAACGTGCCCCGCGAGGAGCTGGAGCGGCTGGCGCGCGGCATGACGCCCGCCAAGCTCGCCGAGGTGGTGGGAAGGCTTTCGGCGCTGGAGGCGACCTTCGCCTATGCCAAGATGCGCCAGCGCCACAGCCCCGGCAATCAGGCGCATGTGACCAACGCCAAGGACGACCCGCTGCAACTGGCAGCCGATTCCGCCATTGCCGTCGCGCTCGGCTTCGATGAAATCGAGACCACCATGCGCGTGGCGGGCAATGCCTGGGCCAATGCGCTGGCCTGCACCGTGGGCACCGCCGCCGGGCGCGGAAACACCCTGTTCCAGTGCTCCATCGAGGAAGCCGAGGAATTGAAGATCGGCCTTGCGGGCCTTGCCACCTATGCGGAGACGGTGTCCGTCTATGGCAGCGAGCGCTCCTTCGTGGATGGCGACGACACGCCGTGGTCCAAAACCTTCCTCACCGCCGCCTATGCCTCACGCGGCATCAAGGCGCGCTGCACCTCCGGCGCGGGCTCCGAACTGCTGATGGGCTTTCACGAGAAATGCTCGGTGCTGTATCTCGAAGCCCGGTGCCTGTGCCTCCAGCGCGCCATGGGCGTACAGGGCACGCAGAACGGCGGCGTCGACGGCGCGCCGCTGACGGCTTCCATGCCGGGCGGCATCCGCGAATTGATGGCGGAAAACCTGCTGGCGGTGTGGCTGGGCCTGGAATGCGCCTCCGGCAACGATACCAAGACTTCCGAATCCGAAATCCGCATCGGCGCGAAGATCACGCCCTATCTGCTGGCGGGATCGGATCTCATCACCTCCGGCTTCGGCTCGATCCGCGCCTATGACAATTCCTTCAATCCCTCGCTGTTCAACGCCGAGGAGATGGAGGATTACCTCGTGCTGCAACGGGATTTTGAGGTGGATGGCGGCCTTGCGCCGCTCGCCGAGGACGCGGCGCTGGCCGTGCGGCGTCAGGCGGTCGAAGCGCTGGATGACGTGCTGGACGAGCTTGGGCTCGCCAAGGCCGATAACGCGATGAAGGAAAGCGTCATACACGCCTCCGGTTCCGACGACACCGAAACCTTCCCGCCGGTGCGCACCTTGCAGATCAGCCGTGATATTGCCGCGCGCGGGCTGACCGCTCTCGACGTGGTGCGGGCGCTCGCGCTGCGCGGCCATCGCGCCATGGCGGAAAACCTGATGGGGATGCTGCGCCAGCGCATCAGCGGCGACTACCTGCAAACCTCCGCCATCGTGCGCGACGGCAAGGTGATCAGCGCCGTCAACGATCCGAACCATTATTCCGGGCCGGGCACCGGCTACAGCATGGACGCGGCGCGCTGGGAGCGGGTGAAGGCCGTGCGCGGCACCATCAATCGCGGCCATATCCTCGATGCCGAGGGCAGTCATGAGGCACCGGCCGGTTCGGCGCAATTCTATCCGATCGGCAAGGCGGACAAGGGCCATGACCCGCATGAGGTGGTGGTCGGCATTTCCCCCGCCTTCGGCGAGCGCCTGCACCGCACCACGGCGGGCCATGCGGTGAGCGATGTGCTGGACGCGCTGACGAAAGGCATTCTCGAAGGCGGCGGCATGCCGCGCGTGGTGCGTATCCGCCATACGGCCGACACATCCTTCCTCGGGCTGAGCGCCGCGCATCTGGCGGGCTCCGGCTACGGCATCGGCATTCAGGCCAAGGGCACCGCGATCATCCACCACAAGGACCGGCTGCCGCACATGAACCTCGAACTGTTTTCCAACGCGCCGCTGGTGTCGCTGGAGCAATACCGGGCCATGGGCCGCAATGCCGGGCGCATGACCTGGGGCGAGACGCCCGAGCCGATCATCGTCACCAATGACGGGCAGGCGCTGGGAGCGCGGTTCCACCCCCGCGTCGCCCTGCTCTACGCCATCGAAACCGAAATGACCGAACCCGGCGCCGAGCCGGAGGAAATGTTCTTCGCCAGCGCGGAGCGTAACGCATGAGCCCCGAACCCGATATCGATCCCCGCGACCTCTATCCGTTGTCCGAGAAGGCCCCGCATCTGGTGCGCAGCCAGACCGGGCTGACCCTTGCGGATTTCACCGTCGATGCCGTGCTGGAAGGCCGCATTGGCGCCGCCGATCTCGCCATCACCCCGGAAGCCTTGCGCTTGCAGGCCGATGTCGCCCGCGCCGTCGGCCGCGACCGTCTGGCCGAGAATTTCGAGCGCGCCGCCGAGCTGGTGGCCGTGCCGCAGGAAATGCTGCTCGACACCTACGAACTGCTGCGCCCCGGCCGCGCCAAATCCGCCAATGAGTTGCGCGAGCGCGCCGGACTGATGCGGCGCGGCTATGGCGCCACCCGCATCGCCGCCTTGATCGAAGAAGCCGCCGACGTCTGCGAACGGCGCGGGCTTTTCACCAAAAGATTTTAGAGAAGGAAACAGCAATGGCTCAGGTGGAAGTGGTCCGGCTCGCCAAAAGCTTCGGTTCGGTGGATATCATCCGCGATCTCGACCTGAAGATCGGCAACGGGGAATTCGTGGTGCTGGTCGGCCCCTCCGGCTGCGGCAAGACCACGCTGTTGCGGATGATCGCCGGGCTGGAAGCCACCTCGGCGGGCGAAATCCGCATCGGCGAGCGTGACGTCACGCATCTGTCGCCGCGCAACCGCGATATCGCCATGGTGTTCCAGTCCTACGCGCTCTACCCGCATATGACCGCCGCCGAGAACATGGGCTTCAGCCTGAAGCTCGCCAAGGTTCCGCAGGCGCAGATCGACGATCAGGTGAAGCGGGCGGCGAAGATGCTGCATATCGATCACCTCTTGGCGCGCAAGCCCCGCGAACTCTCCGGCGGCCAGCGCCAGCGCGTCGCCATGGGCCGCGCCATGGTGCGCCAGCCCGCCGTCTACCTGTTCGACGAGCCGCTTTCCAATCTCGACGCGCAGTTGCGCACCTCGATGCGCGCCGAAATCAAGCGCATGCATCTGGAAGAAAAGCAGACGGTGATTTACGTCACCCATGACCAGATCGAGGCGATGACGCTGGCCGACCGCATCGTCGCCATGCGCGCCGGAAAGATCGAGCAGATCGGCTCGCCCGACGATCTCTACAACCGCCCCGCCACCACCTTCGTCGCGAAATTCATCGGCTCCCCGGCCATGAACCTCTTGCCCGCGACGCTGCAAGCCGGAGAAATCGCCGTCGATGGCGGCGCCGCCTTCCCGCTGCCGCCAGCCTTTGCGCATCTGAAAGGCGAAAGCGGCCGCAAGGTTCTGCTCGGCATCCGCCCGGAAGCCTTCCATCTGGAAGCGCGCCGCCCGGACTGGCCGTCCTTTGCCGTCACCGCCTCGCTGATCGAGCCCTGCGGCGCGGAAGTCTATGTCATCGGCGATCTCGCCGGGCAGGATGTGACGCTGCGCCTGCAACCCGGCACCGCGCCGGGGCGCGGCGAAACGCGCAATTTCCATATCGACGCCGGTGCGGTGCATCTGTTCGACGCCGCAACCGAACGCAGCCTGCGCAATGAGGGAGGAAACTCATGAGCAACACCCTTCTGAACGGCAAGACGGCGCTGGTTACCGCCGCCGGTTCCGGCATCGGCCGCGAATCCGCCCGGATTCTGGCGGGCAACGGCGCTTTCGTGATGGTGACCGACCGAAACGAGGCCTTGGCGCAGGAAACGGCGGAGATGATCCGCGCCGCTGGCGGCCTTGCCGCGTCGTCGGCGATGGATGTGGCGGACGAAGCCGCCGTCGCCGAGGTTTTCGCAAGGCTGGTGCGCGAGCGCGGCGCGCTGAATATCCTGCACAATCACGCCGGGATCCAGATCGGCGGCGCGCTGGAGGCGATCGATACCGCCGACATGCGCAAGAGCTACGAGATCAACGTCGTCGCGCAATTTGCGGCCTGCAAGGCGGCGCTGCCGCATATGCGGGCTCAAGGCGGCGGCGTCATCCTCAACACCGCCTCGAATGCGGGCGTGTTTCTTGACAAGGGCATGCTCGCCTATATCACCACCAAGTCGGCTGTCATCACCATGACCAAGCAGATCGCGCTGGATTACGCCCGCGACGGCATCCGGGTGAACGCGCTCTGCCCCGGCTGGGTCGACACGCCCTTCAACGGCCCCTATGAGGCGCAGCTTGGCGGCCGCGCCGCTCTGGAAAAGGTGGTGCGCGATCTGGTGCCGATGGGCCGTTTCGGCCGCCCGGAGGAGATCGCCGAAGCCGTGCTTTTCCTCTGCTCGGATCGCTCCTCCTTCATCACCGGTCATGCGCTGGTGGTGGATGGCGGCGAATGCCTCGCAGGCGGCAGCAATTCTTCCGTTTGAACCGAAGCACAGCAACAAGGACATCGCCGTGCCGATCAAGCCTCACCCCGCCCCTTCCGGCGGCCTGCCGCCTTTCGTCGTAACGACGGACCCCGCCTGCACGGCGCAGGCCGGAGCCGACGCCGATAGCGGGCTTCTCTCCCAGGCCCCGCCCGGCGTGACGCCGGAGGAAGCGGCCCGCATCGCCGCCCATGTCTTCGGCGTTTCCGGCGAGATGCGGATGCTGTCTTCCGAGCGGGATTCGAACGTCCATATGCGCCTCGCCAGCGGCGAGCAGGCGCTCCTGAAAATCACCAACGCGGCGGAGGACCGCGCCGTCACCGCCATGCAGACCGCCGCGCTCGCGCATCTTGCCGCCGTCGATCCCTCGCTGCCGGTGCAGCGCGTCTGCGAAACGCTTGGCGGGAAAGCCTTCGAGATCGTCACCGGCCCCTCGGGGCAGCAGCATGTGGCACGGCTCCTCACCTTCATCGACGGCACCATGCTGCATGCCGCCACGCCCGGCCCCGGCCTGCATCGCGAAATCGGCGCGCTGCTGGCGCGGTTGACGAAAGGGTTGCGCGGCTTCTTCCACCCGGCGGCGGGCCATGTGCTGCAATGGGATATCAAGCACGCCGCCCGGCTGCGCCCGATGCTGGACGCCGTCGAGGACAATGCGCTGCGCCTGCGGCTGACCGCCCTGCTCGACCGCTTCGATGCCGAAATCGCCCCGCGCCTGCCGCATCTGCGCGCCCAGATCGTCCATAACGATTTCAATCCGCATAATCTCGTGGTCGACGGGCCGCAGGCAGTGCTGCCGACCGGCATCATCGATTTCGGCGACATGGTGCATACGCCGATCCTGTGCGATCTCGCGGTCGCCTGCTCCTATCACCTCGTGGATGGCGACGAGCCGCTGCGCCGGGCCGCCGATCTGGTGGCGGGCTATGCGCGGATCCTGCCGCTGGAGGAGGAGGAATTCGCGCTGCTGCCGGATCTGATCCGGCTGCGCCACATCACCACGCTCGCCATTACATCATGGCGGGCGCGCCGTTATCCCGAAAACGCCGCCTATATCCTGCGCAATGCCGCCGCCTCCCTGCGGGGGCTGGATGTCATCGACCGCATCGGCACGGACAAGACCGCCGGGGCGCTGCGCACTGCTGCCCTTTCCGCACAACCGGAGTAAACCGCCATGACCATGGTCAACGCCTTTGACCCGAACAACGCCTCCGGCCTCGACCCCGAGGATCTGGCCCTGATCGAGCATCGCAAGCGGGTGCTCGGCCCCGCCTACCGCCTGTTCTACGAGGAGCCGCTGCATCTGGTGCGCGGCGAAGGCGTCTGGCTCTACGACAACAAGGGCAAGGCCTATCTCGACGCCTATAACAACGTCGCCTCGGTCGGCCATTGCCATCCCAAGGTGGTGGAGGCGATCACCCGCCAGCTCGGCACGCTCAACACCCATACCCGCTACCTGCATGAAGGCGTCGTCGCCTATGCAGACCGGCTGCTGAAAACCATGCCGGATGCGCTCGGCCACATGATGTTCACCTGCACCGGATCGGAAGCCAATGACGTGGCGCTGCGCATCGCCCGTTCCCATACCGGGCGGCAGGGCGTGATCGTCACCAGGCTCGCCTATCACGGGCTGACGGAAGCGGTGTCCGAAATCTCGCCCTCGCTCGGCGATTTCGTGCCGCGGGGCAAGCGCGTGCGGCCGATCCCGGCCCCGAACGCGCTGTTCGTGCCGCCTGCCGAACAGGGCGCAAAACTCGCCGCCGATCTCGCCGCCGCCATCGCCGAGATGCGCGCCGACGGCATCGAGCCCGCCGCCTTCATCGTCGACACGATCTTTTCCAGCGACGGGCTTTATCCCGATCCCGCCGGTTTCCTCAAGCCCGCCGTCGACCTGATCCGCGCCGAAGGCGGCATCTTCATCGCCGACGAGGTGCAGCCCGGTTTCGCCCGCACCGGCGACGCCTTCTGGGGCTTCCAGCGTCACGGTCTGGTGCCGGATATGGTGACCATGGGCAAGCCGATGGGCAATGGTTTTCCGATCGCGGGCGTGGCGCTGCGGCCGGAGCTTGTGGCGGAGTTCGGCGCCAAGGCCCGTTATTTCAACACCTTCGGCGGCAATCCGGTCGCCTGCGCCGCCGGGATGGCGGTGCTCGACGTGATCGAGCAGGAAGGCTTGCAGGAAAATGCGCGCATAACCGGCGCCTTCCTCAAGCAAGGGCTGGCGGACATCGCTTCGGAGCGCGGCGAAATCGGCCATGTGCGCGGCGCGGGGCTGTTTCTTGCCGCCGAATGCGTCGAGGACAGGCTTGCGCCCAATGCCCGGCTGGCCGCCCATATCGTCAACCATATGCGGCGCAACGGCGTGCTGATCAGCGCCACCGGACCGGGGGCGAATATCCTCAAGATCCGGCCGCCGCTGGTGCTGCGTCAGGCGGAGGCCGAGCGTTTCCTCGAAGCGGTGCGGGCGGCGCTGGCGGCATATTGATGCGAAAAGGCGCAGCCTGCTTGTCTTGCCGCGATTCCTGACGCAAAAGCGCTCACAGATTTGCAGCAATTGCTCTAGCTATAGGCAGAGAGCAGGAAAGAGAACCGATGGATTTCACCCAGTTGACGTCCGAGCCGTTGCACGAACAGGCCTACGCCACCCTGCGCAATGCGCTGCTGGCGGGGCGGCTTTCGCCGGGCCAGTCGCTGACGATCCGGGGGCTGGGCGCCAGCCTCGGGATTTCGGCGACGCCGGTGCGCGAGGCGCTGCAACGGCTGATCGCCGAGGGCGCGCTGGAGCTGGCGGCGAACCGCACCATTCAGGTGCCGGTGATGACCCGCAGCCGCTTCGTGGAAGTCACCGAAATCCGCCTGCGTCTGGAACGCTTCGCCGCCGAAGCCGCCGCCGCCCATGCCGACGCGGCATTGTGCGACCAGTTGCAGACGCT
>JBDHTA010000179.1:0-8233 GCA_039808465.1 Rhizobiaceae bacterium
AGGGCTCGCCCACCGGCTTTTCGGTGCGGCGGATGGTGATGCCGTTCTTCAGATCCTCCAGCGCCAGATAGCCGCGCACGGCGAGATTGAGCGCGGTGGCGGAAAAGGCGGTCCAGCCGCCATCGGAAAAGCCCTTGCGGTCGATGTAGTTGACCAGCGCGGGCGAAATGCCTTCCGGCGCGTCCCAGCGCGGCACCATGACGCCCGCCGCTGGATCGCGCCCCACTTTCAGCCACGACCAGAGATAATAGACGAGCACCGAGAGGAAGCCGCCGATGCCGAAAATGGCGCCGAGGCTGTCGCGCAGCCACCACGCCCGGCGCTGCCTGTCGCTGGGAGGATCGATGACGTCTTTCGGCAGGCTGATGGCGATGGTCAGCCCCTCGCCGGGGCCGAGCGGGCGCGTAGTTTCGAAGGTGACGCGATTGCCGGAGACGTTCGCCGTGGCGTTGCTGTCGCGGCTGCCGAGCGGGCCGGTGAAGACCGCCGTCCTGTTGACGCTGGCGTTCTCCGGCAGGGTGACGGTGGCGGCGGCGCTGCCGATCGGAAACAGCCAGCCATTGCCGGTGACGTTCCAGTAGAGTTCATCGTGATCCTCGAAGTAGCGGGTCTGGCGGGCGGTGGTATAGGTCAGCCGGTAGCGGTGCATGCCGCGCGGCAGCATCACATCCTTGTTGCCAATATAGATGCGGATGCCGCCGGAGATTTTTTCCGTGCGGAAATCCTCCTTTTTCCCGTCGCGCTCCACCGAAACGAGGTCGAAATCCACCGTCTGTTTGCGGCCGCGACCGTCGAGCATGGTCAGCGGAAAATCGCGGAAGATGCCGCGTTTGATATCGCGGCCCTCGCCATTGGCGTCGATTTCCTCCACCACCGTCATCGTGCCGTTGCGGGCAAGCGTGATCTGCTGGCGGAAGCTGTCGATGAATTCGGCAGCCCCCGCGCCTGCGGCGGCAAGGCACAGGGAAAGCAGGGCGGCGAGGAACAGGAGCGGCTTGCGCATGGCGGGCCTGCCTTAAAACTTCACCGTGGGAACGGCGCGGTCCGCCTCGTTGGTGATTTCGAAATAGGGCGACTTGCGGAAGCCGAAGGGACCGGCGATCAGGTTGGACGGGAAGCTTTCGACCCGGACGTTGAGATCGCGGGCCGCGCCATTGTAATAACGCCGCGACATCTGGATTTCGTCTTCGAGGCTTTCCAGCGACTGCTGCAATTGCGCGAAATTCTCGTTGGCCTTGAGATCGGGATAGGCTTCGGCAACGGCGAACAACCGGCCGAGCGCCTGCGACAGCGCCCCTTCCACCGCCGCCCGGCCCGCGATATCGCCGGGGGCGATGCTCTGCGCGCGGGTGCGCAGCTCCGTCACCTCGCGCAGCGCTTCCTTTTCATGGGCGGCATAGCCCTTGACGGTTTCGATGAGGTTGGGAATGAGGTCGGCGCGGCGCTTCAACTGCACGTCGATGCCCGACCACGCCTCCTCGACCATCTGCCGGGCTTTCACCAGGCCGTTATAGATAAAGATGACATAGAGCGCGATCAGCGCAATGACGGCCAGAAAATAGATCACGTTTCGCCCCCGTTTGAGCCGGATGATGGTTCAACCGCCCCAGTGTTACCCAAGGTTTTGTTGAAACGAAACGATATTTTGCGAGGAAGTGTTCCCGCTGTCACCGCGGGAACATGGCTCAGGCGGCCCTGTTCCAGTTTGCGCCGCCCGCATCCGTCAGCAGGAAGGCTTCGCCGCAGGCTTTCGCCAGCGTGCGCACCCGCAGGATATAGCTCTGCCGCTCGGTGACGGAAATCACGCCGCGCGCATCGAGAAGATTGAAGACGTGGGAAGCCTTGATGCACTGGTCATAGGCGGGCAGCACGCATTTGTGCAGGCTGTTGCTATCGCCGGGCGCGCCTGCGGCGAGCAGCGACTGGCATTCCTTCTCGGCGTCGATGAAATGCCGGTGCAGCATCCCGGTGTCGGCATATTCGAAGTTATGGCGGGAATATTCCTGCTCGGCTTGCAGGAAGACGTCGCCATAGGTGATCTTCTCGTCGCCCTCGCGGCCGTTGAAATTGAGGTCGTAGACATTGTCGACGCCCTGCACATACATGGCGAGTCGTTCCAGACCATAGGTCAGCTCGCCCGCGACGGGGGCGCATTCGATGCCGCAGACCTGCTGGAAATAGGTGAACTGCGAGACTTCCATGCCGTCACACCAGCATTCCCAGCCAAGGCCCCAGGCGCCGAGCGTCGGGCTTTCCCAGTCGTCTTCGACGAAGCGGATATCGTGCAGCAGCGGATCGAGGCCGATCGCCGCCAGCGAGCCGAGATAAAGCTCCTGAAGATTGGACGGGTTCGGCTTCAGGATGACCTGATACTGGTAATAATGCTGGAGACGGTTGGGGTTTTCGCCGTAGCGGCCATCCGAGGGGCGGCGCGAGGGCTGCACATAGGCGGCTTTCCACGGCTTCGGGCCGAGAGCGCGCAGCGTCGTCGCCGGGTGGAAGGTGCCCGCGCCCACTTCCATGTCATAGGGTTGCAGCACGGCGCAGCCCTTGTCGGCCCAGTAGTTATGCAGCGTCAGGATCAGGCCCTGAAAGGAGCGGGTCGGGTGCATATGGTCCGGCAGGGGCGAAAGCGTCATCGTCTTCATCACATCAGGGTGGCGTCAAATCTGGCGGACAGGTGCCACGCCACGCGCCACGGGTCAAGGATTTTGCAGGGTGGCGACGTAATCGGCAGCCCCTCATCCGCCCTGCCGGGCACCTTCTCCCCGCAGGCGGCAGGGATATCGTATATGGGAAACCCCCTCTGCCTGCCGGCATCTCCCCCACAAGGGGGGAGAAAATCAAAGGCTTGCTTTTCCTACGATATTGAATGCTGAAGGGGCGGCAGCCTCAAGTCCCTCCCCCTTGCGGGGAGGGATTTAGGGAGGGGTTTTCAGCGACAGCGATTGCCTATTCCTCATCGCGGCGCACGCGGTATTCGCCGGTCTCGGGATCCTTGACCAGCGTGCCCATGGCGCCGGTTTCGCGCTCATGCTCGCGTTCGCGGGAACGGGTGGTCAGTTTCTCGGCGTCGCGGATGAAGCGGCGGTAGAGCAGCCAGCCGCCAACCACGAGAACGATCAGGAATATCAGTTGCGGCATGGTTTTCCCCTCCCCGCCATGAATATCATAAGCCGTAGCGCGCCCAGAGCGCCTTTTCCTCGGCCACCGAAACCAGCCCGCCCGCCGCCGCCCCGGCGATCTCCACGGCGGCGGGGGCGGAAACGCCCGGCACGCGCCGCCCGAACAGGCCGCGCCCGGAGGTCACCAGTTCCAGCGTCACATCCGGCCCGTAGCGCTTGCGCATTTCGCCGCGCATATCGCCGAGACCGTCGATCAGGCCGAGATGCAGGCCCCGCGTTCCCGTCCAGAACAGGCCGGAGAACACCTCCGGGTCATCGGACAGCTTCGCCCCGCGCCGCACCTTCACCATGTCGATGAAGGTGGCGTGGATATCGAGCTGCAAGGATTTCAGGTGCTCGATATCCTGCTGCTTCTCCGGCTGGAAGGGATCGAGGATCGCCTTGTTCTCGCCCGCCGTATAGATGCGGCGCTCGACACCGATCTTGCGCAGAAGCTCGGGAAAGCCGAAGCCGCCGGAAACGACGCCGATGGAGCCGACGATGGACGAGGGATCGGCGATGATCTCGTCGCCAGCCAGCGCAATCATGTAGCCGCCGGAGGCGGCGACATCTTCCACGAAGACGAAGACGCGCTTGCGCTTTTCCTCGGCCAGCGCCCGGATGCGGGCATGGATCAGCCGCGATTGCACCGGCGAGCCGCCCGGCGAATTGACGGCGATGGCGACGGCGGGCGTATCCTTCATGCCGAAGGCCTTGTCGAGCGCGGCCGATACCGAGGCGAGATTGAGCCCCGGCCGCAGCGGCGACCCATCCGCCATGATCGCGCCTTGCAGGCGCACGACGGGAATGACGATTTTCTGCCTGCGAAAGCGCTTCGGGATCATCCGCTTCAGAAATCCGGTCATTCTCTCATCCTGCTCTATGAAACACTCCGCTTATGTGTGCACTCGCTGCGCGAACGCAAGCATTCGCCTTTAAAAATCAGCGCTTGCGGGCATAGGCCGCACGGCCGTTGTTGAGATCGTCCACGAAGGCGGAAAATCGGTGCGTGCCCTGCCCATGCATCAGCAGCGGCTGGCGCAGCGCCAGCCGCGCCCGCGAGCCCTTGATGGCGGTGACGAGGATCCGCACCGCGTTTTCGCCCTCACGCGGATGCAGCGGCGTGATTTCGATGCCGCCGAAGCGGCGCCCGCAGGCGGCGATGAGCTCGGCGATGGATTCCGGCCTTGCGATCAGCGACATCTGCCCGCCGGGCTTCATGATCGCGCCCGCCGTGCGCAGCCAGCTTTCGAACAGCCCCTCGGTCATGGCATGCGCCTCGGCCTTCAGGGCATCCGGCGTGCGCCGGTCGCTGCCGTCGTTGAAGGGCGGATTGAGGATGACGTGGTCGAAGGCGTCGTCTTCCAGCCCCATGGCGCGGCGCGCATTGCCCGCCGCCGCCACATCGGCCTGCAAGACGGTGAGGCGCGGGGCGATGCGGGCATTCAGCGGATGCGCGACGCTGCGGCGGGCGTAATCGCACATTTCCTGCGAACGCTCGAACAGCACCACCTCGGCCGTCCCCAGCCGCGAGGCGACGGCCATGCCCGCCGCGCCAGCGCCCGCGCCGAGATCGGCAACGCGGATGGGCCTGCCGTCATCCACCAGCGACGCCAGCAGCATGGCGTCCATGCCCGAGCGGTGGCCGCGCCCTTTCGGCTGCACCACATGGAAGCCGCCGTAATGGAAGGCGTCGACGGTCTCAGGCGCGCTCATCGCGCAACTCCCCGGCGAGCCCGGCATCCTTCAGAATGGCGCGGGCCTCATCCGCCCGCTCCGCCTCCACCAGAAAGCGGCGCGGCAGCATGCCGAGCGATCCCTCCAGAATGCTCATGCCCTCGTCGGCGATCAGGCAATGAATTCCGGCGTCGCGCATCAGGCTTTGCGCGAAGGACAGCAGCACGGGGTCGTTGGTGCGGATCAGTTCGAGCATTCCGGAGCGATTCCTTCCTTATTCCGTCGATTTCGAGGGGAACGTGTCAATTCGCCTCTTGCCGCGATGATGCACCCTTTCTATTGTCCCCCGCAGTGTTTGAACAGGAGTCCGGGTAAGTTGGGCGTCGTGATATCCATCGAGGAAAACAAAAACAAAACGGCTTCCGTCAAGCCGCTGGTCGATCTGACCAAAGCCGATATGGAGCGCGTGAACCAGCTCATTCTCTCCAAGGCCGGTTCCGACGTGCAGATGATCCCGGAAGTCGCCAACCACCTGATTTCCTCCGGTGGCAAGCGGTTGCGGCCGATGCTGACGCTCGCCGCCGCCGCCATGTTCGGCTATGAGGGCGACCATCACATCAAGCTCGCCACCAGCGTCGAATTCATGCACACGGCAACGTTGCTGCATGACGACGTGGTGGACGAAAGCGACATGCGGCGCGGCAAATCCACGGCGCGCACCATCTGGGGCAACCAGGCGAGCGTGCTGGTCGGCGATTTCCTGCTGGGCCAGGCCTTCCGCATGATGGTCGATGTCGGCTCGCTGGAGGCGCTCGACGTGCTCTCCACCGCCGCCTCCGTGATCGCCGAAGGCGAGGTTCTCCAGCTTTCCGTCGCCAAGAACATGGAAACGACCGAGGACGACTATCTGCAAGTCATCCGCGCCAAGACGGCGGCGCTGTTTGCGGCGGCCGCCGAAGTCGGCCCCATCGTCGCCAAAACCGACAAATCCGGCCGCAACGCGCTGAAATCCTACGGCATGAATCTCGGCCTCGCCTTCCAGCTCGTCGACGACGTGCTGGATTACGGCGGCAAGGCCGCCGATCTCGGCAAGAATGTCGGCGACGATTTCCGCGAGGGCAAGATCACGCTCCCCGTCATCCTCGCCTATCGGCGCGGCACCGAGGACGAGCGCGCCTTCTGGCGCGAGGCGATCGAAGGCGGCAACAATGGCGACGACAAGCTGGAAACGGCGCTGGGGCTGATCACCAAATATGGCAGCCTTGCCGACACCATCGCGCGCGCGCGTCATTACGGCACCATTGCCCGCGACGCGCTGGCGCCGCTGCCGCAATCGCCGTGGAAATCGGCATTGCTCGACGTGATCGATTTCAGCATCCAGCGGGTGAACTGAGGCGGACGGCGCAAGGGCCTGCGCCAGCGCCGCATCCGTGGCCGCAGAGCGGAATTCCTTGCGAGGCTGCTTCAAAAAAGCCATTCTGTGCTGGAATCATCGCGCATCCTTGATGTGCGCGGCGCAATTCGCGGCCTGCCCGGCGTGACAGGCGGGCGCAGTTCGCGTAAGCGATTTCAAGGCGTTACGGTGTGCTTGCGCATTCGCTGAGCACGCGCGGCGCGGCAATCCGGGGTTCAGCCCGTCCTGTTGAAAGGCATGTACATGCGGCAAAGATTTGCCCTTCGTCTTCTCTCCGGCGCAGCCTTGGCGGCAGCGCTTCTGCTTGGCGCAATGCCCCTCCATTCCGTGCGGGCGGAAGAGGCGGCGCAAGCCGCCGAAACGGAAGCCCCGTTCAACCCGGCCACCGCCACCACCTTTTCCGGCGCCTTCCTTGCCGCGCGCACCGCAGATGTCGACAAGGATTACGCCACCGCCATCACGCTTTACCGCAAGGCGCTGGAGCTGGAACCGGCCAATCCGGAAATCCGCCAGCGGCTGATGATCGCGCTGTTCATGAACGGCGATTTCAAGGACGGCGTGAAGCTGGCCGAGCAGATGAAGGCCGATCCATCCGTCGAGCGCATCACCACCATCGTCCGCGGCCTCGACGCCATCTATGACGGCCGCTACGGCGAAGCCGAGAAAATCCTGAAATACAAAGGGCCAAACGATCTCGAGCGGATGATGAACAACCTCATCATCGCCTGGGCGCGCATGGGCAGCGGCAAGAACAAGGAAGCCCTGTCGATGATCACGGGGCTGAAAGGCCCGGCCTGGTTCGGCATCTTCAAGAATTACCAGGCAGGCGCGCTCGCCGCCGCCACCGGCAATACGAACCGCGCGCGCACCTATCTGAACGAGGCGGTTTCCGACCGCGACGGCGGCCAGACCGCGCCCGACACCTATGTCCGCGCCGTGATGGCGCTCGCCATTCTCGAAGCGCAGCAGGGCAACAAACAGAAGGCGCTGGACGCGATTTCGGCGGGCGACAATTTCATCAACAATTACGCGCCGTTGAAGGCGCTGCGCGACAGCATCGAGAAGGGCGACAAGCCGCAGCAGCAGGTGCAGACCGCCGCGCAAGGGGCGGCTTCCGTGCTGTTTTCCGTCGGCAGCGCGCTGAACCGGCAGGGCGCCGACGATGCGGTGGCGCTCTATCTGCAAGCCTCCTACGCGCTCGATCCCCGGAGCGCCGACACGCTGGTCCTGCTCGGCGGCCTTGCGGAAAATGCCGAGCAGCCGGAACGCGCCATCGACTTCTACAAGAAGGTGCCGCAGGATTCGCCGATGCGGCGCATTTCCGAGCTGCAACTGGGGCTGGCGCTGGCGCAAACCGGCAAGGTCGAGGAAGCCAAGACGCATCTGAAATCGCTGATCGCCTCCGATCCCAAGGATATCCGCAGCTATCTCGCCTATGGCGGCGTGCTGTCGGACGCCAAGGATTACGCGGCCATGGCCGAAACCTTCGACAAGGCCGTCGAGGTGATCGGGCCGCTGCCGAACCGCAGCCATTGGGCGGTGTTCTTCCAGCGCGGCATCGCCTATGAACGGCTGAAGAAATGGGACCAGGCCGAGCCGAATTTCCGCAAGGCGCTGGAACTGAACCCCGACCAGCCGCAGGTGCTGAACTATCTCGGCTATTCCTGGGTCGACATGAACCGCAATCTCGACGAAGGGCTCGAGATGATCAAGCGCGCCGTCGAGTTGCGCCCCGACGACGGCTACATCGTCGATTCGCTCGGCTGGGCCTATTACCGGCTCGGGCGCTTCGGCCAGGCCGTCGAGGAGCTGGAGCGGGCCGCGCAGCTCAAGGCGGGCGACGCCACCATCAACGACCATCTGGGCGACGCCTACTGGCGTGTGGGCCGCACCTTCGAGGCGCGCTACCAGTGGGAGCGCTCGCTGACGATGAAGCCCGAGATCGCCGAGATTCCCAAGATCGAAGCGAAGATCAAGA
>JBDHTA010000180.1:0-8209 GCA_039808465.1 Rhizobiaceae bacterium
ATATCTGATAAGCGCGATGATGCGCTTCATCATAGTTGTCGGTTTCGAGGCTCTTTCTGATCTGCCTGCCGCCAGCGGAAAAACGCACCGACCAGATGGTGCCGCCGGGGCGCTGGAAAAGGGTAAAGGGCTGTTTTGAGTGCTTCGCGTGCTGCAACATGGGAACTCCGAACGCTACGTTGGTAGCGCACCCCGCGTTAAAACCGCGCTAACCCGCAACCGGAGCAGGCATGAGGGGCCTTGACGGGAAAGGGCAATTTTTCCGGGGTGCGCTAGACGTGCGCTAGCGTAATTCCAGCACAAACGGGATCAAAGAACTTTTAGAAAAACCAATGATTTTAAGGGTTTAATGGTGCCCGGAGGCGGATTTGAACCACCGACACGCGGATTTTCAATCCGCTGCTCTACCAACTGAGCTATCCGGGCATCCAAGGCAGAGACTGCCTTTTGACCTTCTCAGGTCTCGGGGGGCTTTGTTTCCCCCGGAAGCGAGCGGGGTTATAACATGCTCTTTCGTGATGTCCAGCGCCTTGCGAAGTTTTTTCGGCACAAATTGCGATTTTTCTTTATGTCACTGGAATGAAAACGAAAATCATCCGCAGCAAACCCGCCGCCGCGATGTCATTGCTCGCCGGAGCCATCCGGCTTCGATTCGTCGTCGCTCACCGGAATGGCATAGGAGCCGTTCAGCCAGCGCGACAGGTCGAGCGAGCGGCAGCGGTTCGAGCAGAAGGGGTAATTGTCCCGTGAGGAAGGGCGGCCGCATTCGGGGCAGGCCACGGCCTTGCGGAGCGGCTCCACCTTGCGTTCGCCCTGCGCGTCGTCACTCATCGTCACACCTCCGCCCAGCCGCCGCG
Source organism: Rhizobiaceae bacterium (assembly GCA_039808465.1). Classification (GTDB taxonomy): domain Bacteria; phylum Pseudomonadota; class Alphaproteobacteria; order Rhizobiales; family Rhizobiaceae; genus Metarhizobium. The sequence continues at coordinate 858 of JBDHTA010000180.1, forward strand.
AATATCGAAGCCTTCGCCGGACAGGAGCAGTGTGGTCTCATAAAGTGGCAGGCCGACGACATTGGTGTAGGAACCGGCCAGCTTCTGCACGAAGCTGCCCGCAATGCCCTGGATCGCATAGGCGCCCGCCTTGCCGCGCCATTCGCCGCAGGCGAGATAGGCGTCGATATCGGCGACCGACAGCCGGCGGAAGCGGACTTTCGATTCCACGATCTTCTGCCGCAGGCGCCCGTCGGGCGTGATCAGGCAGATGCCGGTATAGACATGATGGGTGCGGCCCGACAGGAGGTTGAGCGCGGAGGACGCCTCGTCGGCATATTCGGCCTTGCCGAGAATGCGGCGGCCGACGGCGACCACCGTATCGGCGGCGAGAATATAGCTGCCCTGCCAGGCCGGATCGCCCTTGATGGCGCGGAAGGAGGCTTCCGCCTTCTCGCCGGACAGGCGCCGCGCCAGCGAGCGCGGATGCTCCGCCTTCTTCGGCGTCTCGTCCAGATCCATCGGCATCAGGCGCGCGGGCTCGATGCCTGCCTGCTTCAGCAGCTCGACACGCCTCGGCGAACCGGAGGCCAGGATCAGCTTGTGTTTCTGCATCATGCGCTCCAGTTCAGGCAGCCTGAACGGCTCTTACTTGAAGCGATAGGTGATGCGGCCCTTGGTCAGATCGTAGGGCGTCATTTCCACCAGAACCTTGTCGCCTGCGAGAACGCGGATGCGGTTCTTGCGCATACGGCCCGCCGTGTGGGCGATGATCTCATGCTCATTCTCCAGCTTGACGCGGAAGGTGGCATTGGGCAGCAATTCGGTGACGACGCCCGGAAATTCGAGGACTTCTTCTTTCGGCATATATTCGGTTTCTTTCCGTATTTTGCGACGGCACGGGACATCGGCCCGTGAGGGCGCTTTCAAAATTTGGCGGAAACTACACAATCGGCAAGGGTTTGTGAACCTCGCACGGCGCAGATTTCTCGTTGTTTCAGGCCGTTTCGGCTCCCGGAGCGTTCTTCGCCAGCAATTGCAGCCGAATCAGGCGCTCCAGATGGTCGCGAACCTCGCGATAGGCCTCGACGATCTGGTCGCGGGTGCCGGTCGCAACGGTCGGATCGAGCGTCGGCCAGTAGACCACGTCAACGGCCGTCGAGCGCGTCAGTTCCAGCGCCGCGTGATGGGCTTCGGGCGCGAGCGTCACGATGAGGTCGAAATAATCGTCCTCCAGCTCCTCCAGCGATTGCGGCTGGCGCTTTCCCAGCGACATGCCGACCTCCTCCATCACCACATCGACGAAGGGATCGCGCTCGCCCGGGCGCACCCCGGCGGAGGCGACATAGGTGCCCGGCGGCAGCATCTGCCGCGCCAGGGCCTCGGCCATGGGAGAGCGGATGGCGTTCATGCCGCACATGAACAGAATGGCCCGCGGCGGCTTGCGCATCGTCTCTGCGGCGGGCCCGGTCATCGGTCCTATCCGCGCCAGTAGAGCACGCAGACCAGCGTGAACAGCCGCCGGGCCGTATCGAAATCGACGGTCACCTTGCCGTTCAGGCGGTCCATCAGCGTTTGCGAGCCCTCATTGTGGATACCGCGCCGGCCCATGTCGATCGCCTCGATACGGCTGGGTGTCGCCGAACGGATCGCCTCGTAATAGCTTTCGCAGATCATGAAATAGTCCTTGATGGTGCGCCGGAAGGGCGTCAAGGACAGGATATGGGTGGCGACGTCATCGCCGTTTTCCGTCTTGATGGCGAGCATCAGCTTGGAATCGACCAGCGACAGGAACAGGCGGTAAGGCCCGCCCGCATGGCCAACGGGCTGGAACGAGTTTTCCTCGATGAGATCGAAGATCGCGACGGCCCGCTCGTGCTCGACATCGGGCGTCGAGCGCCCGATGGTTTCGTCCAGAACGACGTCGCACAGCCTGTATTGCCCGGACGCCGTCATCCGCTCACTCCCCGAGATTCAGGCGGATGGCGACCGAGCGCGCATGCGCGTCCAGCCCTTCCGAATGCGCCAGCGTGATCGCCGCCGGTCCCAGCGCCCGCAACTGCTCCGGCCCCAGCCGCAGGATGGAGGTGCGCTTGACGAAATCCAGCACCGACAGGCCCGACGAGAAGCGCGCCGAGCGCGCCGTCGGCAGCACATGGTTGGAGCCGCCGACATAATCGCCGATCACCTCCGGCGTATGGCGGCCGATGAAGATCGCGCCCGCATTGCGGATGCCGGTCAGCAGGCTGTCGGGATCGTCCACGGCCAGTTCCAGATGCTCGGCGGCGATGCGGTTGGCGAGCGGCAGGCTGTCCTCCAGCCTGTCGACCAGAATGATGGCGCCGAAATCCCGCCAGCTCGCTGCGGCGGTTTCGGCGCGGCTGAGGCGGGTCAACTGGCGCTCGACGGCTTCGCTTACGGCGCGGCCGAATTCGGCATTGTCGGTGATGACGATGGATTGGGCGCCACGGTCATGCTCGGCCTGCGCCAGCAGGTCGGCGGCGATCCAGTCGGGATCGTTGTTGCGATCGGCGATCACCAGCACTTCAGAGGGGCCGGCGATCATGTCGATGCCGACGGTGCCGAACACATGCCGCTTGGCGGCGGCCACATAGGCATTGCCCGGGCCGACGATCTTGGCGACGGGGGTGATGGTGCCTGTGCCATAGGCAAGGGCGGCAATCGCCTGCGCGCCGCCGATGCGGTAGATTTCCTCGACGCCCGCGATGCGGGCCGCCGCCAGCACCGCCGGGTTGATCTCGCCCTTCAGCGCCGGAACCACCATGACGATGCGCGGCACGCCCGCGACCTTGGCCGGAACGGCATTCATCAATACCGAACTCGGATAGCTCGCGGTGCCGCCGGGCACATAGAGGCCGACGGCATCGATGGCCGTCCAGCGCGAGCCGAGGCCAACGCCGATATCGTCCTCGTAGATGTCGTCCTTCGGCATCTGGCGGCTGTGATGCCTTTCGATGCGGGCGGCGGCAAGGCGCAGCGCATCGATGACGACGGGGTCGACCTTGGCGAAGGCCGCGTCGATTTCCGCCTCGGACACGCGCATCGGGGTCACGGAAAAATCGACGCCGTCGAAACGCAGGGAATAATCCGCCAGCGCCGCGTCGCCACGGGCGCGCACATCGTCGATGATGGCGCGCGCGCTCGCATTCACATCCTCGGACACTTCGCGCTTGGTCGTCAGGAACGCCGCAAACCGCTGCTCGAAATCAGCCGACGCCTGCTCCAGCCAGATAGCCACTCTTTTCAATCCCCTTGGTGAACCCCGGTCACGTCAGCACCGACTCAGGCAAGGCCCGGATGGCGCGGCTTCGACACGGTTTCCCACGCCGCGCCGGTATCTGCAAGTTGTACTTCGATACATTCCACATCAAGCGCAATCGCGGCCTTGCCGGAAAGCGTCAGTTCCAGCGTGCCGTCAGGCCCCTCCCCCTCGGCCACGAAACGGATCGCCAGAAGCGAGTGGACATCATCCGCCTTCGTTCTGTCAATGCCCGTCGAGCGCACGGCCCGCACCCGCTTGAAGGCGAGCAGCGCGCGGCGGCGCTCGAAGGCCTTGCCCCCGGGCGCGGCGCCTTCCCAGACGAAACGATTGAGACCGATGGCGAACTGGCCCGCCTTCGCCGAAAAGGAAATGGCGTCGGTGCGGAACACGCTGTCCTGCGTATGGGCGGAAATGACCGCGAGATCATCCGTATCGAGCGCCAGAAGTTTCAGATCGGCCATGTTCGAGGTCCATCTCCATTGTCCGGAAAGCGGGATAGTGCCCAAGGAGATAGGACGGCAGCCGGACTTGCGCAACATGCAGATGCGCGGAAAACGTGCCGCCCGCCGCTTCGAGCGGGCGGGCGGCGAACCGGCAGGCGCGAATCAGTCGCTGACGCGCTCCACGATGGCGCCGCAGCGAGTCAGCTTTTCTTCCAGCCGCTCGAAACCGCGATCGAGATGGTAGACGCGCGAGACCATGGTTTCGCCTTCGGCGGCAAGACCGGCGATGACCAGCGACACGGAAGCGCGCAGATCCGTCGCCATGACGGGCGCGCCGCGCAGCCGCTCGACGCCCTCGATCTTGGCCGTCTGGCCGGAGAGCGAAATGCGCGCCCCGAGGCGGGCAAGCTCCTGCACATGCATGAAGCGGTTTTCGAAAATCGTCTCGGTGATGTGCGACATGCCGGAGGAGCGCGTCATCAGCGCCATGAACTGCGCCTGAAGGTCGGTGGGGAAGCCGGGAAAGGGATCGGTGACCACATCGACGGGCTTGATGCCGCCGCCATTGCGGACGATGTGGATGCCCGTTTCCGTTTCGGTGACCTCCGCGCCGGAGCGGCGCACGGCTTCCAGCGCCGTATCGAGCAGCGCGGCGCGGGTGCCTTCCAGCACGACATCGCCGCCGGTCATGGCAACCGCCATGGCATAGGTGCCGGTTTCGATGCGATCCGGCAGCACGCGGTGGCGCGCGCCGGACAGCGAGGACACGCCCTCGATGGTGATGGTGGAGGTGCCGGCGCCGGAGATTTTCGCGCCCATGGCGTTCAGGCAGTCGGCGAGGTCCACCACCTCGGGCTCGCGGGCGGCATTGCCGATGACGGTGGTGCCCCGCGCCAGGCTGGCGGCCATCAGCATCACATGCGTCGCGCCGACGGAAACTTTCGGGAAGGTGTAGCGGCCGCCGATCAGCCCGCCCTTCGGCGCGGTGGCGTTGATATAGCCGCCATCGATTTCCATGGTGGCGCCGAGCGCCTGCAAGCCGTCGATGAACAGATCCACGGGGCGCGTGCCGATGGCGCAGCCGCCCGGCAGCGACACCCGCGCCCTGCCTTCACGCGCCAGCAGCGGGCCGATGACCCAGAAGCTGGCGCGCATGCGCGACACCAGCTCATAGGGCGCGGTGGTATCGACGATGGTGCGGCAGGTGAAATGGATGGTGCGGGAATAGGCGTCGCCCTGCCGCTCGCGGCGGCCGTTGACGGCGATATCGACGCCGTGATTGCCGAGAATGCGGATAAGCTGCTCGACATCGGCGAGATGCGGCACGTTTTCCAGCGTCAGCGTGTCGCTGGTCAAAAGCGAGGCGATCATCAGCGGCAGCGCCGCGTTCTTGGCGCCGGAAATCGGAATGACGCCGTTGAGCGGGTTGCCGCCTACGATTCTGATGCGATCCATATATATGTACCCCGCGGGCCGCGCCCGCTTTCCTTGATCCAATGTTAGCCGGTGCCGGAGGCTTCGCGGAGCGATGCGAAGACGGCGGATGGCCCCGGCGCCACAATCACGACGATTCGTCCGTTTTTGCGGCAGGCAGCCCTTCGGTCTCGTCGGCCCGGCCCGCGCGCCGCGCCCGGCTCTGCTGCTTGCGGCGCAGTAGATTTTCCCTGAGCTTGGCGGCGGCGCGGTCGCGCCGGTGGTCGGCGGCGGTTTTCAGCGCAGGTTTTTCACCTGCCGCCGCGCATGATTCGCCCGTGGCCGCGGATGCCGCCTCGTCGCTGTCAGGATTTTTCCCGGTCTGCCTGTCGTGCATTTCGCCTCCATAGCGGAAAACACCGGCAATCGAAAGTCTTTCGCATTTTTTGGGTGAATGATGGAAAACGGACAAATTGAAGCTTGCGCTTCATGCAAACCTATGGCAATAGCCCCCTCGCTTGCAACGGAGACGGCGCCGCCGCCTTCCACCGCAATGCTGCCGTAGCTCAGTGGTAGAGCACTCCCTTGGTAAGGGAGAGGTCGGTGGTTCAATCCCACTCGGCAGCACCAGCTTCCCCCGCATTCTATTAAAAAAGACCGGGCGCAAAAGCGCCCAGCCTTTCGTTCGTTTCCGCTTTTCAGCGGGGCCGCATCTTGTGTCCGCTTACATGCCCTTGACCATTTCGCAGGCCTTGGCCATTTCGGCATTGGATGAATCCACGGCCATGCAGTCCGCGCGCACCTTGTCCTGCTGCGACGGGGACAGATTGGCCCAGCCGGTCTGGATATCCGCCTGCGGGCGCAGCATGCCGTGGCTGTCGTAGAAGGCATTGTTGATCGGCGCATCCCAGGTCTTCGCCGGGCTGTCGCCATGGCCGCCATCCCCGGCGGCATCGTTGCTGCCGGAGGTCTGCGCAAAGGCTGCGGTGGCCAGACCAACGGACATGGCGGCAACGGCAAGTGTCTTGAACATCATGGTTTTTCTCCTCATGTTGTCGATCGGGACGCAGGACTAACCTTCCGGGCGCGCCGTTGTTCCCGAAAATGCCGAGCCCTTTTTCCGCCCCCGGAGGCCGCGATTGCGCGCAAATGCATCGCCGCGGCGCCGCAACCCTGCTATGCAGGCCGGATGGCGGCGCAACACGGGGATGAGGAATGCAAAAGGTTTTCGACGGTCACAACGATGTTCTGCTGCGCCTGTGGGAAACGCAGGCGGCGGGCGGCGATCCGGCCGCGGAATTCGTGAACGGCACGACGCAAGGCCATATCGATGCGCCCCGCGCCCGCCGGGGCGGGCTGGCGGGCGGGCTTTGCGCCATCTACATTCCCTCGCCGGACGCCCCGGCGCGCCTGCCGGATGCGCATGGCCATTACGAAACGCCGCTAGCCGCGCCGCTGGCGCGGGCCCCTTCGCTCGACATCGCCATGCAGATGTCCGCCATAGCGCTCAGCCTGCATGAGTGCGGCGGCTGGCGGCTCTGCCGCAGCGTGGCGGATATCGAGGCCGCCATCGCCGATGATATCTTCGCCGCCGTGCTGCACATGGAAGGCTGCGAGGCCATTGACCGCGATCTGGCGGCGCTGGAGGTATTTCATGCCGCAGGTCTGCGCTCGCTCGGGCCGGTCTGGAGCCGCCACAACATCTTCGGGCACGGCGTGCCCTTCGCCTATCCGCGCACGCCCGACACCGGCCCCGGCCTGACCGAAGCGGGGTTCGGCCTCGTGCGCGCCTGCAACCGGCTCGGCATCGTCATCGATCTCGCCCATATCACCGAGCAGGGCTTCTGGGACGTGGCGAAAACGAGCGCGCATCCGCTGGTCGCCAGCCATTCCAACGCGCATGCGCTGACGCCCGTCGCCCGCAACCTCACGGACCGGCAGATGGATGCGATCCGCGACAGCGGCGGCCTGGCCGGGCTCAACTTCGCCGTCACCATGCTGCGCGCCGACGGGCTGGAAAATCCCGACACCCCGGTCTCCGACATGATTCGCCATATCGACTACATGGTGGAGCGCATGGGCATCGACGCGGCGGCGATCGGCTCGGATTACGACGGCGCCACCATTCCCCTTGTCATCGGCGATGCGGCGGGCACGCAAAGGCTGGTGGAGGCGCTGCGCGCGGCGGGCTACCGGGGAAGCGATCTGGAAAAGCTGTGCGGCGGCAACTGGCT
>JBDHTA010000181.1:0-8113 GCA_039808465.1 Rhizobiaceae bacterium
ACCAGCAGGGCGGCGGCGGCGGGGAGCGTCAGGAACAGGGTGAATTCCACCGAGCGGTTCTGGAGATTGGCCGCTTCCTGAAGATGCCCTCCCCGCAGCGCGCGCGCCAGCTCCGGCAACAGCACGGTGGCGACCGCGATGCCGACGACGCCGAGCGGCAACTGGTAGATGCGGTCGGCATAGACCAGCGACGACACCGCCCCTTCCTGCCCCGAGGCGATGTTGGTGTTGATCAGCAGGTTGATCTGGGTGATGCCGCCGGTGATCGCGGCGGGCAGCGCCAGCAACAGCAGGCGGCGGACATTGGCGGTGAAGCGCGGAAAGCGCAGGCCGATTTTAATTCCCGCATGACGCACCGCGACCCAGACGATGCCAAGCTGCACCAGCCCCGCCGCCATCACGCCCCAGGCCAGCCATGTGCCGATGGTGACGCCATCCATGCCCTGATACCAGCACCATGCCAGCACGGCGATCAGGATGATGTTGAGGAAGACCGGCGCAATCGCGGCGGCGAAATAGCGGTGCAGCGAATTCAGCATGCCGCCCATCATCGAAGCCAGCGACATGCAGGCGAGATAGGGGAACATGATGGCGGCAAGCCGAACCGTGCTTTCGAATTTCAGCGGATCGGACATGAAGCCCGGCGCGATCACCCAGCGCACGATGGCGGGCATCGACAGTTCCATCGCGATGGTCAGCACCAGAAGCACGGTGAAGAGGACGCCGAACACTTCCTCGGCGAACCGGCGCGCCCCATCCATGCCGCGCTGCTCGATCTCCTTGGCGAAGAGCGGCACGAAGGCGGAGTTGAAGGCGCCCTCGGCAAACAGGCGGCGGAAGGTGTTGGGAAAGCGGAAGGCGGCGTTGAAGGCGTCGGCAATCGGACCGGTGCCGAGGGCTGCCGCCATCAGGCTTTCGCGGATGAAGCCGAAGACGCGGCTGCCCAGCGTCGCGCCGCCGACGGTTGCGAATTTCTTGACGAGGCTCATGCGTCCGATCTGGCCTTTTTCTGCGCGCCGCCCGGCGCCATTCCGGCGGGGGCGAGAATGCCCGGCGGCATGGATTGCCGGGCCTCGCCGTCCTCGTTCATGACGGCCTTCAACTGGGCGGTGATGGTTGCGCGCCGGTTTTCATTGACGATCTTCTGCCCGACGAGATCGGTGACGTAAAAGGTGTCGATCACCTTCTCGCCGAAGGTGGTGATCCGCGCCGAATGGATATCCAGCGACAGATCGGACAGGACGGCGGTGATTTCCGACAAAAGCCCGGTGCGGTCAAGGCACTCCACCTCGATGACCGTGAACTTGTTCGACAGCGTGTTGGAGATCGCCACCGAAGGCGGAATGATAAAGGCGCGGTTCTTTTTGCGGCTTTTCGCCCGCGTGGCGATCACTTCCGGCAGGCGCTTGCGGCCCGACAGCACATCCTCGATCATCCGGCCGATGGTTGCGGCGCGGCGCATCTCGTCCTCGTCGTTCTGGAATTCGCGGTTAACGTGGATCGTATCCAGCGCCCGCCCGTCGGAGGTGGTGAAGATCTGCGCGTCGGCGATGTTGGCGCCCGCGGCGGCGCAGGCCCCGGCGATCACCGTCAACAGGCGCGGATGGTCGGGCGACAGCACGGTGATTTCGGTGATGGCGTGGAAGGAATGGGTGCGCACCATGGTCGCCAGCGCCTGCCCCGCCTCATCCGCCTGACGGATGAAATGGGCGTGGCGCACCTGATCCTCCAGCGGCACGGAGAGCAGGTAGGGCTGGTAATGCAGCTTCGAATAGGTGTCGCGGTCCTTGCCGCTCCAGTCCGGAAGCGCATCACGCAGCACGGCGGCGGCGGCCTGCGCCCGCTCCTTGCGCGATACCTCCGAGAAGCCGCCCGCCAGCAGCAGCTCGGTTTCGAAATAGAGCGTGCGCAGAAGCTGGCCCTTCCAGCCGTTCCACACGCCCGGCCCGACGGCGCGGATATCGCAGACGGTCAAGGCGAGCAGCATCTTCAGCCGGTCGAGCGACTGCACCTTCTCGGCGAAATCGGTGATGGTCTTGCGGTCGTTGAGGTCGCGGGTCTGGGCGACCATCGACATGATCAGATGCTCCTCCACCAGCCAGACGACCATTTCCGTCTGTTTCGGCGTCAGACCGAAGCGCGGGCAGAGCTTTCGCGCCACACGCGCCCCGGCAATCGAGTGATCCTCCTGCCTGCCCTTGGCGATATCGTGCAGCAGGATCGCCACATACAGCGCCTCGCGATCCTCGATGCCCGGCAGGATTTTCGCCGTCAGCGGGTGGATGTCGTCGGCCTTGCCCTTCTCGATCTCGGACATGACCTCGACGGTGCGGATCAGATGCTCGTCCACCGTATAATGATGATACATGTTGAACTGCATCATCGAGACGATCTTGCCGAATTCCGGAATGAAGCGGCCAAGCACCCCCGCCTCGTTCATGCGCCTGAGGATCAGCGCCGGATCGCGCCGCGAGGTGAGGATCGAGAGGAACAGCCGGTTGGCTTCCTCGTTCTCGCGCAGGCGGTTGTCGATCAGCGGCAGCGAGCGCGTCAGCCGCCGCAGCGCGTCCGGGTGGAATTCCAGCCCGTGAATATCGGCCATGTGAAACATGCGGATGATGCTGACCGGATCGTTCCTGAACACATCCGGATTGGCGAGCGCGATGCGGCCGCGATCCTCGACGAATTCCAGCGAGCCCGGAATTTTTCGCGCCCGGTTGGTGAAGCGGCTGATCATGCCGGACAAGCCCGGCGCAGCCTTGGCCTGCTGGTCCTCCAGCGCCGAGCAGAAGATGCGGGTGAGATCCCCCACATCCTTGGCGACGAGGAAGTAATGCTTCATGAAGCGCTCGACGGCCGACAGGCCCGGACGCGAGTGATAGCCGAGCGATTCGGCGATCTCGCGCTGGATATCGAAGGACAGCCGCTCCTCCGCCTTGCCGGTGAGGAAATGCATGTGGCAGCGCACCGCCCAGAGAAAATCCTCCGCCTTGCGGAAAAGCTGCAATTCCTTCTTCGAGAGCACGCCGAGCTTGACCAGTTCGCCGGTGTCGCGCACCCGGTAATGATATTTGGCGATCCAGAACAGGGTGTGCAGGTCGCGCAAGCCCCCCTTGCCTTCCTTGACGTTGGGCTCGACCAGATAGCGGGTATCGCCCGCCTTGCGGTGGCGCACGTCGCGCTCGGCAAGCTTGGCGGCAATGAATTCCGGGCCGGTGCCCGCCGCCACTTCCCTGTCGAAACGGGTCGCCAGCTCCGTGACCAGCGCCAGGCTGCCGCAGATATAGCGGGTTTCGAGAACGGCGGTGCGGATGGTCATGTCTTCCTTGGACAGCCGGATGCATTCCTCAAGGGTGCGCGAGGCGTGGCCGACCTTGAAGCCCATGTCCCAGAGCATGTAGAGCATGAACTCGACGGCCTTGTGCATCGCCTCCGTCGGCTTCGGGGGCAAGAGGAACAGCAGGTCGATATCGGAGCCGGGGGCGAGCGTGTCGCGGCCATAGCCGCCGACGGCGCTGACCGCGATGTCATCCGCCCTGATCGGCTGCACATGGGCGACGATGAAATCGTAGAGCACGGAAATCAGCCCGTCCTGCAAGCGCGACAGGCGGCGGGCGCAATTCATGCCGCTGCCGTCCTCGTCCAGCAGGGCGCGCACCTTGGCCCGCCCTTCGGCGCTTGCCTTCTTGAACAGGGCAAGCAATGCCGGGCGGATGGCGTCGATCTTCGTACCCGGCGTGGCCACCAGCGCCTCGCACTCCCGCGCAAGGGCATCGGCATCCAGCAGGCCGGAGAAATCCATATCCGCACCCGGCAGGAAGGCGCTGCCCGCCGACGTGCCATTGCGGCCTTGGGATCGTTGAGTAGTCATGCCTGCCGCCCTGTTTTCCGCCGATACCGATTCGCCGTTCGCAGGGCGACAATAGGGCGAAGCGGAATTTTTGTCAGCCGTCGGAGGCGGAGAGCTTCTTCAACTCGTAGAGCGCTTCCAGCGCCTCGCGCGGCGTCAGGTCGTCGGGATTGATCGTCTTCAGGCGCTCGTCGGTTTTCGAAGGCCCGGCCTGCGTCCGCTCCTCGCGGCGGATCGCCACCTGGAATAGCGGCAGGTCGTCGATCAACTGGCTGGCGGGGTTCTTGCGGTCGGCATCCTCCAGCCGGGTCAGCACGTCCTTGGCCCGCGCCACCACGGACGCGGGAAGGCCCGCGAGCTTCGCCACCTGAATGCCGTAGGAGCGATCCGCCGCGCCCGGCCCGACTTCATGCAGGAAGATCACCTCGCCATGCCATTCCTTGACGCGCATGGTGGCGTTCGACAGGCGCTTGAGCTTTTCCGAAAGCACCGTCAACTCGTGGAAATGGGTGGCGAACAGGCCCCGGCAGCGGTTGACCTCGTGCAGATGCTCGACCGCCGCCCAGGCGATGGAGAGACCGTCGAAGGTGGCGGTGCCGCGGCCGATTTCATCGAGGATGACCAGCGAGCGCTCGGTCGCCTGATTGAGAATCGCCGCCGTCTCGACCATTTCCACCATGAAGGTGGAGCGGCCCCGCGCCAGATCGTCCGAAGCGCCGACGCGGGAAAACAGCCGGTCGACCACGCCGATATGGGCGGAGGCGGCCGGAACGAAGGAGCCCATCTGCGCGAGGATGGCGATCAGCGCGTTCTGGCGCAGGAAGGTGGATTTACCGCCCATGTTCGGGCCGGTCAGCAGCCAGATGCCGCCGAGCCTGCCGCCGTCCTCCGGCGACAGGTCGCAATTGTTGGCGACGAAGGGATTGGCGGCCTGCTTCTTCAGCGCCTGCTCGACCACCGGGTGCCGCCCGCCCGATATGGCGAACATGGTGGAATCGTCCACCGCCGGGCGGCAGTAATTCTGCTCCTCGGCGAGCAGCGCCAGCCCGCAGGAGACATCGAGAACGGCAAGCGCCCTCGCGCCCGCCTTGATGGCCTCGGCTTCCCGCACCACCGCCGCCACCATCTCCTCGAAGGCGGCAAGCTCGATGGCGAGCGCCTTGTCGGCGGCGTTGGCGATGCGGCTTTCGAGATCGGCAAGCTCTGTCGTGGTGAAGCGCATGGCGCTCGCCATGGTCTGCCGGTGGATGAAGCGGGCCTTGGCCTCGGGCGTGTCGGTCATCGTCCCGGCATTGCCCGCCGTCACCTCGATGAAATAGCCGAGCACGTTGTTGTGCTTGATCTTCAGCGACCTGATGCCGGTCTCGTCGGCATATTGCTGTTGCAGGGAGGCGATCACCCGGCGCGATTCGTCGCGCAGCGCCCGGACTTCATCCAGTTCCGCATGCGCGCCACGGGCCAGAAAGCCGCCGTCGCGCTTGAGCAGCGGCAGTTCCTCGGCAAGCTGGGCCGACAGCCACGGCTCCAGATGGGCGGGAAGGCGGCGCAAGCCCTCCAGCACCCCGGCGACTTCCTCCGGCAGCAGCCGCTCCTCCAGCAACTGCGCGACATGGGCGGCGGCGGCAAGGCCCTGCCGGATCGCGCCGAGATCACGCGGCCCGCCCCGGTCGAGCGCCAGCCGCGACAGGGCGCGGGGCATGTCCGGCACCAGCTTCAGCGCATCACGCAGGTCGCCGCACAGCGACGGCTCGGCGATGAGGAAGCCGGTGGAATCCAGCCGCTCGTTGATCGCCTGCGGGTCGGTTAGCGGCGACATCAGCCGTTCGGCGATCAGGCGGGCGCCGCCGCCGGTCACGGTGCGGTCGATGGCTTTCAGCAGCGAGCCGTTGCGGTCGCCTGCCAGCGTGCGCGTCAGTTCCAGATTGGCGCGGGTGGCGGGATCGATAAACAGCGTCGAGGCGCTCGCCTCGCGCTCCGGACGTCCCAAGGGCGGGCGCTCGGAGATCTGCGTCTTCTCGACATAGGCGACGGCGGCGGCCGCTGCGGCGTGTTCGGCGCGGGAGAAGGAGCCGAAGCCATCCAGCGTGCCGACATCGTAATAGCGGGCGATGCGGTTTTCGGCGGTGGCGCTGTCGAACAGCACGGCGGGCTGGGGCACGACGACGCGGCCCAGCACATCGAAGACCGGCTTGAAGTCCGGATCGTGGAAAATGGTGTCGGCGACGATCAGCTCACGCGGATCGATGCGCAGGATATCGGCGAGCAGGCGGCCCATTTCCGTTTCCGCAAGGCGGAAGATGCCGGTGGAAATATCGATCCATGCCAGCGCCAGTTGCGCGCCAGTGCCGCCGCGCAGGCGGGCAAGCGCCATCAGGTAATTGGATTCCGAAGGAGAGAGCAGCTTTTCCTCGGTCAGCGTGCCCGGCGTCACAAGACGCACGACATCGCGCCGCACCACCGATTTCGAGCCGCGCTTCTTGGCTTCCGCCGGGTCTTCCACCTGCTCGCAGACGGCGACGCGGAAGCCGCGCGCGATCAGCTTTTGCAGGTAATCGTCGGCGGCATGGATGGGCACGCCGCACATCGGGATATCCTGCCCCATATGCTGGCCGCGCTTCGTCAGCGTGATGCCGAGCGCGCGCGAGGCGTCCACGGCGTCGTCGAAGAACAGCTCGTAGAAGTCGCCCATGCGGTAGAACAGCAGCGAATCAGGGTTGTTCGCCTTGATCTCGATATACTGTTCCATCATCGGCGTCGCCGAGGCGCGGCTCTCCTCCGAGGCGAGTACCTCCACGGAAAGCGCCTCGGAGGCGGAAGTTTTGCTCTTTATCAACATCGGCCTGTTTTCAGAGGAGAAAAGACGTGCAACATAACGGTGCGACAGGAGTGAACACAATATGGTGGGGCCATCCGGCGACGGATGCCCACAACTAGGTGCAAGAGGGAACATGTCCGCAACGAAAAACTCGGGGCCGAGCAAGGCCAGCGTCACGGATCAGGAAGCGCTCAATTTTCATGCCCAGGGCCGTCCCGGCAAGCTGGAAATCACCCCCACCAAGCCGATGGCGACGCAGCGCGACCTGTCGCTCGCCTATTCGCCCGGCGTGGCGGTTCCGGTGAAGGCCATCGCCGCCGATCCGGGAACGGCCTATGACTACACCACACGCGGCAACATGGTGGCGGTGATCTCCAACGGCACCGCGATCCTTGGGCTGGGCAATCTCGGCGCGCTCGCCTCCAAGCCGGTCATGGAAGGCAAGTCGGTTCTGTTCAAGCGCTTCGCCGATGTCGATTCCATCGATCTCGAGGTCGACACCGAAGACGCCGACGAATTCATCAATTGCGTGCGCTTCCTCGGCCCCTCCTTCGGCGGCATCAACCTGGAAGATATCAAGGCGCCCGAATGTTTCATCATCGAGCAGAAGCTGCGCGAACTGATGGACATTCCGGTGTTCCACGACGACCAGCACGGCACGGCGATCATCGCCGCCGCAGGGCTGCTCAACGCGCTCGATCTGACGGGGCGCGATCTCGCGACCACGAAGCTCGTCTGCAATGGCGCGGGCGCCGCTGCCATCGCCTGCGTCGAACTCATCAAGGCCATGGGCTTCAACCCGGCCAACATCATTCTCTGCGACACCAAGGGCGTGATCTACCAGGGCCGCGAGCAGGGCATGAACCAGTGGAAATCCGCCCATGCGGTGAAAACCGACCGGCGCACGCTGGCGGAAGCCATGGACGGGGCCGACGTAGTATTCGGCCTGTCGCAGAAGGGCGCCTTCACGCAGGAGATGATCCGCTCCATGGCGCCGCGCCCGATCATCTTCGCCATGGCCAATCCCGACCCGGAAATCACCCCGGAGGAAGTGGCCGCCATCCGCGACGACGCCATCATGGCGACGGGGCGCTCCGACTATCCGAACCAGGTCAATAACGTCCTCGGCTTTCCCTATATCTTCCGCGGCGCGCTGGATGTGCGGGCGAGGACGATCAACGACGCCATGAAGATCGCCGCCGTCAGGGCGCTCGCCAGCCTTGCCCGCGAGGATGTGCCCGATGACGTCGCCGCCGCCTATCAGGGCATGCGCCCGCGCTTCGGGCCGCAATACATCATTCCGGTTCCCTTCGATCCGCGCCTGATTTCGGCCATTCCGGTGGCGGTGGCGAAAGCGGCCATCGAAACCGGCGTGGCCCGCAAGGAAATCGCCGATTTCGACGCCTATGCCCGCGAGCTTTCGGCCCGGCGCGATCCGATCGCCTCGT
>JBDHTA010000182.1:0-8072 GCA_039808465.1 Rhizobiaceae bacterium
CGTGAAACGGTAGTCGAAACCGTCGCCCGTGTAGATATAGGGCTGCGTCAGGAAGGGCACGCCGTCCATGGCGTTGGGCACGCGGATGCCGTGCCAGTGGATCGTCGTCGGCTCGTCGAGGCTGTTTTGCAGGCGCGCGGCGAAGGGCTGGCCCTGACGGGCGCGCAGCACCGGCGGC
Source organism: Rhizobiaceae bacterium (assembly GCA_039808465.1). GTDB lineage: Bacteria > Pseudomonadota > Alphaproteobacteria > Rhizobiales > Rhizobiaceae > Metarhizobium. The sequence goes on from JBDHTA010000182.1 coordinate 179, forward strand.
ATGCCATCGGCGCCATAGGTCATGATGCCCCTGGTCGGGCCTGTGTCCGCGAGCATCGCCTCCGCTGTCCGCGCTTCCAGCAGCACCGGATCGGGGCTGGCGAAGGCGGGGCTGAAACGGTTCGCCGCCCCAAGGCCGAGCCCGTAGGCGCCCGCGGCAAGGGCCGAAGCCTTCAGAAGCGTGCGGCGGTGAATGGGCGGCATGATGATACCCCGGCGTGCAGGAGGATGAATGAGCCTATTCTAAAGTTGACAACCAAATTCATCAATCGGGCTTGCCATGGTCATCTTGCCGCAGATCGCGCTTTGCGCCGTTTTCATGCGGCGGCGCGGCGAGCTTGCTGAAATAGGCCGAGGTGCGCAGGAGGTTGCGGAAGCCCATGGTGCGGCGCTCGGTGGGCACGCCCTCGCGCACCGTCATGCGCCGGATCGTATAGAGCGAGAAGACGAACAGCACCGCCGCCATGTAGGTGAACATCATATGCGGCCCGAAGATATCCATCAGGAACGAGGCGCAGAGCGGCCCGACCACGGCCCCGCACGACCAGAAGAACAGCGTGCCCGCCGAAACGATGGCGTGCTGCCCGGGGGCGGCGTGATCGTTGGCATGCGCCGAGCACAGCGAATAGAGCGGCATGGCGAATGCGCCGAACAGGAAGATGCCGACATAATTCAGCAACGGGCTGTCGCCCGCCACCAGCACGATGAACAGCCCGGCAAACAGCGCGCCAGCGGTGGCGATCAGCATGATCAGGCGGCGGTCGAGCTTGTCGGAGTAATGGCCGAGCGGATATTGCAGCACCACGCCCGCGAAGATGCCGACGCTCATGAAGGTGGCGATGGCGGTAATCGACATGCCGATGCCCTCGGCATAGACAGGCCCGAGCGAACGGAAGGCGGAATTGGTGAGCCCGACGACGACGCAGCCCACCGTCGCCAGCGGCGAAATCCGCCAGAGCATGCGGATATCGAAGCGAACGTCGTCCGGGGCCTGCGGGCTGGAGCGGTCGGCGAAGGAAATCGGCACCAGCGACAGCGTCAGCGCCATGGAGATGATGGCGAACAATTGGAAACCGTCGATGCCGACGCTGGGAATGAGATATTGCGCCATCGTCACGGAACCGAGATCGACGAAGCGGTAGACCGAGAGCGTTCGCGCCCGCGTGGCATTGGTAACGCGGGCGTTCAGCCAGCTTTCCACCACCGAGAACAGCCCGGCGAAACAGATGCCCTGCACCAGCCGCATCGCGAACCAGAAGGCAGGATCGATCAGCAGCACCATGGCGAGCGAAGCGGCGGAGGCGATCGCCGCCAGCGCCGAAAAGGCGCGGATATGGCCGATGGAGCGCATGATGCGCGTTACATAGATGCAGCCGATGGCGAAGCCGAGATTGTAGCCGGTGCCGACGATGCCGATCACCGAGGGCGAGAAGCCTTCCTTCAGGGCGCGCAGCGAAATGAAGGTGCCCTGCAACCCGTTGCCGCCGATCAGGATGCCTGCGGTGATGAGGAGGGGAATCAGCGGACGGATCTGGTTCATGGCAGGCCTGTAGAAGCATTCCCAGGAAAAGTGGTGGCCGGTTTTCCGCCGGGAATGCGCAAAAGGAATCAGGAATGCGCGAGTCGGGCTTCTTGCGCGAAGCCATTGTTCTAGCTAAGCCTGCCTGACAATGACAGTATTAAACGCGGCGAAATCCGCCCATGTCTTGACAAAAGAGGCCGGGCATGCGCTTTTCCGCCCGATTTTCATCCGGCAGCTTGAACCGCGCCTCCAGCGCTTCGCCGCCGCTTTACGCAAGTCCAGGATAGATCAAGATGCATCGTTACCGCAGTCATACCTGTGCCGCTCTCCGCAAGTCGGATGTCGGCTCGACCGTCCGGCTTTCCGGCTGGGTTCACCGCGTCCGTGACCATGGCGGCGTTCTCTTCATCGACCTGCGCGACCATTACGGCATTACGCAGGTGGTGGCCGATCCCGATAGCCCCGCCTTCAAGACCGCCGAAACCGTGCGCGGCGAATGGGTGATCCGCATCGACGGCAAGGTCAAGGCCCGCACCGAGGACACCGTCAACAAGAACATGCCGACCGGCGAGATCGAGCTTTACGCGCAGGAGATCGAAGTCCTGTCCGCCGCCAAGGAATTGCCGCTGCCGGTGTTCGGCGAGCCGGAATATCCTGAGGACGTGCGCCTGAAATACCGCTTCATCGACCTGCGCCGCGAAACCCTGCACCGCAACATCGTGCGCCGCACGCAGATCATTTCCTCCATGCGCAAGGGCATGGGCGAGGCGGGCTTTGCCGAATACACCACCCCGATCCTGACGGCGTCGTCGCCGGAAGGCGCGCGCGACTTCCTCGTGCCCTCGCGCATCCATCAGGGCAAGTTCTTCGCGCTGCCGCAGGCGCCGCAGCAGTACAAGCAGCTTCTGATGGTCGCCGGTTTCGACCGCTACTTCCAGATCGCCCCCTGCTTCCGCGATGAAGACCCGCGCGCCGACCGCCTGCCGGGCGAATTCTACCAGCTCGACGTCGAGATGAGCTTCGTCACGCAGGAAGACGTGTGGGAAACCATGGAGCCGATGATGACGGCCGTCTTCGAGGAGTTTGCCGAAGGCAAGCCGGTGACGAAGAACTGGCCGCGCATTCCCTATGACGTCGCGATCCGCAAATACGGCTCCGACAAGCCGGATCTGCGCAACCCCATCGTCATGGAGGCCGTAACCGAGCATTTTGCCGGTTCGGGCTTCAAGGTTTTCGCCAACATGATCGCCTCCAACCCGAAGGTCGAAGTCTGGGCAATCCCGGCGAAGACCGGCGGCTCCAGAGCCTTCTGCGACCGCATGAATGCGTGGGCGCAGTCGCAGGGACAGCCCGGGCTCGGTTACATCTTCTGGCGCAAGGAAGGCGACAGGCTGGAGGGTGCCGGCCCGCTCGCCAAGAATATCGGCGAGGAGCGTACCGATGCGATCCGCGCCCAGCTCGGCCTCGATGACGGCGACGCCTGCTTCTTCGTCGCGGGCGACCCGGCCAAGTTCTACAAGTTCGCCGGTGAGGCCCGCAACCGCGCCGCCGACGAGCTGAACCTGATCGACCGCGACCGCTTCGAATTCTGCTGGATCGTCGACTTCCCGTTCTACGAATATAACGAGGAAGAAAAGAAGATCGACTTCGCCCACAACCCCTTCTCCATGCCGCAGGGCGGTCTGGAAGCGCTTGATGGCGAAGATCCGCTGGCGATCAAGGCCTACCAGTACGACGCGGTCTGCAACGGCTTCGAAATCGCTTCCGGCTCGATCCGTAACCAGTCGCCGGAGCTGATGGTCAAGGCTTTCGAGAAGGTCGGTCTCAGCAAGGCCGATGTCGAGGAGCGTTTCGGCGGCATGTACCGCGCCTTCCAGTACGGCGCGCCTCCGCATGGCGGCTGCGCCTTCGGCATCGACCGCGTGGTGATGCTGCTGGTCGGCGCCAAGAACCTGCGCGAAATCTCGCTGTTCCCGATGAACCAGCAGGCGCAGGATCTGCTGATGAACGCGCCCTCCGAGGCAAGCCCGACGCAGCTTCGCGAACTGGCGCTGCGCGTGGTGCAGCAGCCGAAGAAGGATTGATCGGTACGGCTTGCTGTGGAGCTTGCCCCTCACCCTGACCCTCTCCCCGCAAGCGGGGAGAGGGGACTTGCCCAACGCATGATTATTGGTTGAGGGGCCCGGTGCGGCATATGCCCTTCTCCCCGCTTGCGGGGAGAAGGTGGCGGCAGCCGGATGAGGGGCTATCACGCCAAGGCATCCCATTCTGAATGGCGGCTTTCGCCGCCTTTCGCATTTGTGGCAACAGGCAACAATTCTACGCTGCCACGGTTTACGCACGTCCCGCTTGCGTTTATACAATTTCCCCATCGCAAGGACTCGGGTGAAACTCCCGGGTGGCTCTTCTGGCCGCCGATCCGCCAGACAACACATGAAGCGCCATTCTTTCCCTGCCGCCCGCGCGCGGCCTCGCGCTTCTGTCTTCGATCTCCTGAAAAACATGAACGGATTTGCACGCTACAAACGTGAATGGTTTTGCAACATTCGCGGCGACATTCTCTCCGGCATCGTCGTCGCGCTCGCCCTGATCCCGGAAGCCATCGGCTTTTCGGTGATCGCGGGCGTCGATCCCAAGGTGGCGCTGTTCGCCTCCTTCGCCATCGCCTGCGTGTCCGCCTTTACGGGCGGGCGCCCCGGCATGATTTCCGCCGCCACCGCCGCGACCGCCGTTCTGATGGTGACGCTGGTGAAGGAGCATGGCCTGCAATACCTGCTGGCCGCCACGCTGTTGATGGGCGCGATCCAGATCATTCTCGGTCTGGTGAAGATCGGCCGCGTCATGCGCTTCGTGTCGCGCTCGGTCATCACCGGCTTCGTCAACGCGCTCGCCATCCTGATCTTCATGGCGCAATTGCCGGAACTGATCGGCGTGCCGGTCCTGACCTATTACATGATCGCGGCAGCACTTGCGATCATCTACCTCTTCCCGCGCCTGACCAGAGCCGTGCCGTCGCCGCTGGTGGCGATCGTGGTGCTGACGGCGGCGTCCTGGTGGTTCGGCTTCGAGATCCGCACCGTCGGCGATCTCGGCGAACTGCCGTCGACGCTTCCGATCTTCGCGCTGCCGGATGTGCCGCTGACCTTCGAGACGCTGAAGATCATCTTCCCCTATTCGATGGGCCTTGCCGCCGTCGGCCTGCTGGAATCGCTGATGACGGCGCAGATCGTCGACGACATGACCGACACCACCAGCAGCAAGAGCCAGGAATGCATCGGGCAGGGGGCAAGCAACATTGCCTCCGGCCTGATTGGCGGCATGGGCGGCTGCGCCATGATCGGCCAGTCGGTCATCAACGTCTCCTCGGGCGGGCGCGGGCGGCTCTCCACCTTCGTCGCGGGCGCTTTCCTGCTGGTTCTGATCCTCGTGCTGGACGATCTCGTGCGCATCATACCGATGGCGGCGCTGGTGGCGGTGATGATCATGGTTTCCATCGGCACCTTCTCATGGCGCTCGATCCTCGATCTCGGCAAAAACCCGCTGCCGTCCTCCATCGTCATGCTGGCGACGGTGGCGACCACGGTCGGCACCCATGATCTTGCCAAGGGCGTGCTGGTCGGCGTGCTCCTGTCGGGCGTGTTCTTCGCGGGCAAGGTGGCGCGCATGTTCCATGTCGTCTCCAGCGCAAGCGAAGACGGCAAGGAGCGCGTCTACGCCGTCGATGGCCAGATTTTCTTCGCCTCGACGGAAAGCTTCATCGCCGCCTTCGATTTCGCCGAGCCGGTCGAGCGCGTTGTCATCGATGTCTCCAGAGCGCATCTGTGGGATATCACCGCCGTCGGCGCGCTGGACAAGGTGGTGCTGAAATTCCGCGGCAAGGGCGTCGATGTGCGCGTCGACGGCCTGAACGACGCCAGCGCCCATATGCTCGACCGCTTTGCCCTGCACGACAAGGAGCATGCGGCGGCCGCAGCCTCGCATTAACAAGAAGCCCGCCGGAGCGATCCGGCGGGCTTCCTCTTTCCGGGAAGGCAGAGGAAATTATTCCTCGCTGTCGTCCTGATTGGCGGTGACGGATACGCCGAGAACCTTCGGCAGCGTCTGCGGCGCGCCCATGGCGGCGCCGACGATCTGCGGGAAGGGCACGCCCTTTTCCGGCTCGGCGGCGATCGTCAGGTTCTGCGGATCGTCGAGATAGGTGTTGACCGCCTCGGTGACCTCGTTTTGCAGGTCGGGCATGTTGAGCTGCGCCATCATGATCGGCACCATGGCCTTGAGGGACTGCGCGAACTGCTTGCCGTCCATGCCCTGCTCGCCCGCCACGTAATCGAGAACGCGGTTGGTGATCGAGCCATCCGAGAAGCTGATCGCGGCGCTGTTGAAGGTGAGCTGCTGGGCAAGGCCGAGCATGGCGAGGCCGGCGGCCTGCTGGGCGGCTTCCTTGTTGGGATTGGTGTCCAGCGCCTTCATCTGCTCCTGCATTGATTTCACCAGTTCCAGCGTGTAGCCGGAAATGTTGAAGGCGAGCGACAGGGTGCCGACATCGGTGAAATCGAGGTTGATCGAATCGAGATCGATGGTGCCGCTCTTGGTTTCCCAGCTTCCGGCCATCTGGATTTCGCCGTCGAGCGAGGTCAGCTTCAGCTTTTGCAGCGTGTCCTTCGCCTTGGGATCCTCGACCTTCGAGAGATCGGCCTTCAGGCCGGTGGCGCTGAGTTCGAATTCGACGCCGGAATTGCCGTCCATCTTGCCGGAGGTGATGTCGGTGGACGCGAGCGAGAACAGCTCCGCGCCGCCCTTGGAAACCTTGACCGGGCCGATATGGCCGGTTTCGTAGAACAGCATCGAATCCAGCGTGCCGCCCGTGGCGTCGGCGGGAATGGTGATGTTGCCGACCGTGATGTCGGAAGCGGTGATCTGCACGCCTTCATTGGTCATGTCGACATTGCTGAAAGCCGCCTGGCCGATCTTGTAGCCGCCATTGTCGTCCTCGACATCGGTGAGGACGACATCGCCGATGGTGCCGCGCTCGGTGGCGGTTTCGACCGGCCGGATCTGGACGCTTTTCAGCGTCACCGTGGAACCGTCCACCTCGACGGAAGCGGGGATGATCTTCGCGCCTTGCAGGGAGGCGTTGAGCTTGGTCACGAGATCGTTGCCGTCAAGGGCAAACGCGGTGCCGCCGAAGCTGAGGAACGTGGCCGCTGTCAGGGCATAGCGGAGGGTGCGGAAAGTCGTCATGGCGGCTCCTTTGGAGAATGCTGCCCCGGCCGGACCGGGCGGGACGGGAACGTAAACGGGCTGCGTTACCGTTTTATTCATGGATTGCGAACAATTTTCAATATGACGGCCTGCCTGCCCGCTATCCGGGAATCGGCCGCACCATTTCCCTCGCACCCGCTTGCGGCGCAAAAGCGGCAGCCCCGTGAAAATCCGCCGGGCTCCTGTCCGGATGGTTCTATCCACATCGGTTGCTGCCGGTTTTCCTTGCCCGGAATCGCTTCGTGGTCTAGTCAAGGCCCATGGGAAAAGAAAGTTTGCCGCCTTCTGGCGGAGATGACAATATCGTGCCGGTCGACCTCAAGGCGGCGCTCGAGGAGCGCTACCTTGCCTATGCGCTGTCGACCATCATGCACCGGGCGCTTCCGGATGTGCGCGACGGCCTGAAGCCGGTGCACCGCCGCATCGTCTACGCCATGAGCGAGATGGGCCTGCGGCCCAATTCCGCCTTCCGCAAATGCGCCAAGATCGTCGGCGAGGTGATGGGTAACTATCACCCGCACGGCGACCAGGCGATCTATGACGCGCTGGCGCGTCTGGCGCAGGATTTCTCGCTGCGCTATCCGCTGGTCAACGGGCAGGGCAATTTCGGCAATATCGACGGCGACAGCCCCGCCGCCATGCGCTACACCGAATCGAAGATGACGGCGGTGGCCGAGCTTCTGCTCGAAGGCATCGATCAGGATGCCGTGGATTTCCGCGACACCTATGACGAATCCAATTCCGAGCCGGTGGTGCTGCCCGGCGCCTTCCCGAACCTGCTGGCGAACGGCGCCTCGGGCATCGCGGTCGGCATGGCGACGTCGATCCCGCCGCATAACGCGCATGAACTGTGCGACGCGGCGCTGCATCTCATCAAGCATCCGCAGGCCACCATCGAGAAGCTGGTGGAATTCATCCCCGGCCCGGACCTGCCGACCGGCGGCATCATCATCGACGATCACGCCTCGATCGTCGAAGCCTATCGCACCGGGCGCGGCGGTTTTCGCGTGCGGGCGAAGTGGGAGACGGAGGATCTGGGGCGCGGCGGCTATCAGATCGTCGTCACCGAAATTCCCTTCCAGGTGCAGAAATCGCGGCTGATCGAAAAGAT
>JBDHTA010000183.1:0-8054 GCA_039808465.1 Rhizobiaceae bacterium
TGACATCCGTATCGTATTCCGCTGCCCCTTGAACGCAGAGCGAATAGGCTTCCTCGGCAAAGGCGATGGCGTGCTCCTCGCCGGTGCGGCGGTCGCGGATCATGATCTGCGGCAACCCGTCCTTGCGCTCCAGCCAGACGAGATGGCGGGCAAAGGCCATATGGCTGAGGATGAGCTTGCCGGGCGTATGCGCAACCACCTCGCGCCAGTTTTCGCGGCCGGGCGCCGTGACCGGCGCTTCCATGATCTTGAAATCCTTGGCGCCATCGGCATTGGTGAGGATGTAGAAGACGTCGCCGCCTTCCGTCATCGCATATTCGAGACCTTCTTCACGCTCGGCCACCAGCATCGGCTCGGCATCAAGGCCGGTGGTGGAGAGCAGGCGGTATTCGCTGGTCTCGTGGTCGTGAATGTCGATATAGATGAAATCGTCCAGCAGCGAGCCGCCGACGCCCATGAAGAAGCCCGGATCCTTCTCCTCGTAGACCAGCCGGTCGGCCGATTGCGGCTCGCCGACGATATGGTGAAAGATCTTCGAGGGGCGGTGGTTCTCGTCCTGCAACGTGTAGAAGAAGCTCTTGCCATCCGGCGCCCAGACGCCGCCGCCGCCGCTGTTCTCGATCACGTCGGGCAGGTCTTGGCCGGTTTCGAGATTGCGGATGCGCAGCGTGTAATATTCCGAGCCCTTGTCGTCATAGCCCCAGATCGCATGGCTGTGATCGCTGGTGGCGTCGAGCCCGGCGAGGCGGAAATAGGCCTTGCCCTCCGCTTCCCTGTCGCCATCCAGCAGCACCTGCCGGAGCGCGGCGTCGCGGGGGTCGCCATCGCGAGGAATGCGGAAATAATGCGGCTGCTCGCCGCCGGTCACGAAAAACGTGCCGTAGGCGTAAGCGCCGTCCTTCATCGGCACGGAGCTGTCGTCTTCCTTGATGCGGCCCTTCATTTCCGCAAACAGCGTCTTTTGCAGATCGGCGGTATCGGCCATCGCCGCCTTCATATAGGCGTTCTCGGCTTCCAGATGGGCGCGGATCGCCGGATCGAGCAGCGCCGGATCCTTGAACATCGCCTGCCAGTTGCCGTCCTTCAGCCAGGCGTAATCGTCGGTGCGGGTCACGCCGTGGCGGGTATCCTGAACGGGCCGCTTTTCGGCGGCGGGAGCGGCGGGCAGGGCGGAAAAGATGGACAAAATGAAAAACTCCGGTTTTTCCGGATCGCGCGCCAGGCGCGCAAGCCACGGATCATGCAAACGATTTAAGAGAGATAAATCCGCGGCAGGCCGCGATCAAGGCCGCGGCGGCGTCTTTCGCGGGGCTTGCATTCGATGGGATGATAAGGCAAACAGATCACATTCTGGACATAATCGTAAAGGATCCGTGACCACGCCGCGCCGCTGGCGCGTTTCTCCGAGGTTCTTCCTATCCGTTGCGCCCGCTGGCGCACACCCGTTTGACGATTTTTTCAAAGAATTGGTGACGCATGAAACCGGTTATTTTCGCTGCCCTGCCGCTGCTGCTGGCCTCCTTCCCCGCTTTCGCCGTCGATGCCCGCATCGAACGGCAGCTTGAAGCGCTCGATCCCGACACGCGGCTGGAGCAGGCCTGCGACACGGAAGCCATGGCCCGCATCACCGCCGCGAAGAAGGGCTTCAAGGCCGACAAGGTGATTGCCTATACCTTCGCCGAACCGGTGCTGAAGGGCGATTCGCTGAAGGCGCCGGGGGCGGTGTTCCGCAGCCGGGGCGAATGGTACCGGCTCTCCTTCACCTGTTCCACCGGCCCGCGCCGCATTAACGTCAAGAGTTTCGACTACCAGATCGGCAGCATCGTTCCGCATGCCGCCTGGACGGAGAATTATCTCTACGATTGATGGGGTTGAGGGCGGGGTGGTTGCCTGCGCGGTTGCGCCCCTCATCCCGCTGCCGCGACCTTCTCCCCGCAGGCGGGGAGAAGGAGATATGCCGCCCCGTTTTCCTCAAAATGACAGCTATTCGTGGGCAAGTCCCCTCTCCCCGCAAGCGGGGAGAGGGTTAGGGTGAGGGGCGAACGTCCATTGCGATCCCCCTGCCGACACAGGCGGCAAGACACCGCATGGCGCGGCGCGGGGTTTTGCGGTAAGAGCGCCGAATCTCCTCGTCTCCCGGATGCCCCTCATGCGCCGCGCCCTTGCCGTCCTCGGAATTTTCGCCGCCCTCGCCGTGCCTGCCGCAGCCGCGCCGAAGGGCGGCAAGTCGCTGGTCGAGCCGCAACTGACGGTGCCGCGCGGCGGCAGCGTGGCGCGGGTGGCGCTGACCTTCGATGCCTGCATGGGCAAGACCGATCACCGCATTCTCGACCTGCTGGTGCGGGAAAACATTCCGGCCACGATCTTCGTCACGGCACGCTGGCTGCGGCACAATCCCCAGGCGGTCGCCATCCTGAACGGCCGCCCCGACCTGTTCGAGATCGAGAACCACGGCGAAAATCACATTCCGGCGGTCGACCGCCCGGTGACGATCTACGGTATCGCGGCGGTCGGTTCGCCGGAAGCGGTGGCGAAGGAGGTGCAGGGCGGCGCTTCCGCCATCGCCACGGCGACGGGCAGGCCGCCGCACTGGTTTCGCGGCTCCACGGCGCGCTACAGCCGCTCGGCCATCGCGCAGATCCGCGCCATGGGGTACGAGATCGCCGGTTATTCGGTGAATGGCGATGGCGGCTCGCTGCTCGGCGCGCGCGAATCGGAGCGGCGCTTTGCCTCCGCGCAGGATGGCGACGTGGTGATTTCCCACATCAACCAGCCCACCCATGCGGCGGGCGAGGGCGTGGTGAAGGGCATTCTGGCGCTGAAGGCGCGCGGCGTGCAGTTCGTGCGCCTTCAGGACGCGCCGCCGAGCCCGCCGGGCAACTGAGCCTTTCCCTGTTCCTGACGGCTCAGGCCGTCAGCTTCAGCCCGATGCCCCACGGGTCTTTCAGCGACCAGACGCCGTTTTCGCCGGTCGCCTTGATCTCATGCGCGTCGAGGCTGGCGAGGGCGGCTTTCAGCGCCGCCTCGTCGTTGAAGCGCAGGGTGTAATCGGAAAGGCCGGTCATGTTGGCGGCCCGCGCCATCGCGCCCCGGCTGTTCCAGATATTGGCGGCGACATGGTGATGATAGCCGCCGGTGGCGAAGAAGCTCGCGCCCGGATAGGCCGCCATCACCTTCAGGCCGAGCACGTCGCGGTAAAAGGCGTTGGCCTCGGGAATATTGCCGACTTGCAGATGGATATGGCCGATCGCCGATCCCTCCGCCATGCCTTCCCAGGGCGTGCCGGGGGCGCTGTCGTAGAGCGCCTGCAAATCGAGGCGGTTGGTTGCCATCTCCACGGTGCCGTCGCCGTGGAACGTCCAGTCCCCGGGGCTGCGGTCGGCATAGATCTCGATGCCGTTGCCCTCGGGGTCGGAAAGATAGATCGCCTCGCTGACCAGATGATCGGAGGCGCCGTCCAGCGCCACATTGTTGTGGGCGGCGTGGCGCAGCCAGCGGGCCAGCTCGGTACGGCCGGGCATCAGGAAGGCATTGTGGAACAGGCCCGCCGCCGTGCGCGGCGCCTGCGCGGCATCGGCCCGCGTCGTCAGCGTCAGCAGCGGCGTGGGCCCTGCGCCGAGAACATGGCCGCTCATGCTTTTGTCGAGCACCGTCATGCCCAGCATCGACTGGTAGAAGGCGGAAACCCGCGGCAGGTCGGTCACGGTCAGATGCGCCGCGCCGACATAGGCCGGGCGGGTCAGCGCGTAGGAAGGGGCGGTTTCGGTCATGGTGTCGGTATCCGCGTTCGCGGGCAGCGTCCCGTCCGCGAGGACGCCCGCTGCCGCAAGGGTGAGGAAGGTGCGGCGGGTGAAGTCGCTCATGTCATGTCTCCGGCGTCGCAACTCTGTTGCGGTCAATATGGCGGAAGCGGATTGTTCGGAAAAGACGGCGTTTCGGCGAAGCATCGTCAACGCGGTGTTGACGGCGCTTTTCACCGAAACTTGATCGGGATCAAGGTGCGGCGGCGCGGCAGTCGCCTATCTTTCCCATGAAGACGACAAGGAGGGTGATGGCATGTACAAGAAGATTCTGGTTCCCATCGAAATCGGCGCGATGGAAAAGGGCGAGCGCATTTTCCGCAAGGCGGCGAGCCTGATGGATTCCGGCGGCGAGATCATCCTGCTCAACGTGGTGGAGATGGCCCCGAGCTACATCATGGTGGAGTTTCCGCCGGATCTGCTGGAGGACGCCGTCAAGGACGCCCGCGCCCGGCTGGAAGAGCTGAAGACGAAGACGGGCATCGCCGCCCGCATCCAGATCCGCAAGGGGCCGCCCGCCCGCGAAATCCTCGAAGTGGCGAAGGAGCTTGGCACGGATCTGATCGTCATCGCCTCGCACACGCCGGATTTCAGCAATTACTTCATCGGCGCCACCGCCGACCGGGTGGTGCGGCATTCGCTGTGCTCGGTTCTGGTCGACCGCTGAAGGAGGCAGGCCATGGATGTTTCCGTTTACGAAAAACGCCTGCGCCAGCGCCATGCGGAACTGGAAACGCGGTTGCAGAAGATCGAGCGCGATTTCGAGCAGCCGCGCAATCCCGATGACGACGACCGCGCCATGGAGCGCAACAATGACGAAGTGCTCGACAGCCTCGGCCAGCAGGGCGAAACGGAACTGCGCGCCATCGACGCGGCGCTGACGCGCATCGCCGATGGCAGCTTCGGCCGCTGCACCCGCTGCGGCGCGGAGATTTCGCCCGAGCGGCTGGATGCGGTTCCGCACACGCCCTTCTGCGAGGACTGCGCCCGCGAGGTGGGCGGGAAGTAGGCCGAGGCTGGTATCGGCGGGTGACTATTGCGTATGGCGTGAAGCCCCTCATCCCGCTGCCGCGACCTTCTCCCCGCAAGCGGGGAGAAGGGGATATGCCGCTCCCTTTTCCTCGATCGATGACGCTTCGTTGGGCAAGTTCCCTCTCCCCGCTTGCGGGGAGAGGGTTAGGGTGAGGGGCAAATCCCACAGGCGATCGCTATGCGCCGATGCCCATCACTCCCCGGCATTGCCACTGCCGAAAGCCGCCTGCGCGGCGGCGGTCAGCGCGGGGTTGGGCTTGCCGGTGATGGCGCCCGAATAGAAACCCTCTGCCTTCAGCTTCGCCTGCACGGCGGTATAGAAGGCGGCGGGCCAGTCGATGCTGGGCTCGGCAAGCTCGTCCAGCGCGCCCTGTTCGCCGCCCTTCAGCGCGGTGAGCAGCAGGTCCGCCGCCTTCACTCCGTCGGCGGCGACGCCCTGGCCTTCGCCATAGAGATAGGCGGCGTTGAGATAGGCGAGCGTCTGGTGCTTCTCCATCGCCAGTTGATAGTAATGCAGCGCCCGGGCGTAATCCTGCGGCACGCCGATGCCCTGATTATACATCGCGCCGATATTGTTCAGCCCCTCGGGATCGCCGAGATCGGCGGCGCGGCGGTACCATTTCACCGCCTCGGCGGCATTTTCCGGCAGGCCTTCGCCCTTCTCATAGGCGTAGCCCAGTTCCACCATCGAGGCCGATTCCCCTGCCTCCGCCGCCTTGCGGTGCCATTCGAAGGCTTCCGGGCGATGGTCCTCGCCGTCTTCCAGATTGACGAGCGCGAAGGCGAGGTGGCTCATGGCGGCGGCATTGCCGCGTCCGGCCGCCTGCCGGTACCAGTGAACGGCCTGCTTCTCGTCCGGCTCCACCCCGTCATCGGCCTCGAACAGCCCGCCCAAGGCATCCATGGCTTCGGTCTCGCCGAGATCGGCGGCAGTTTTCAGGATGGTGAGCGCGGTATAGCTGTCCTTTTCCACGCCCGCGCCATCGCGGAAGGCAAGGCCGAAGGCAGTGATGGCGGGCGGATATTTCGCATCCGCCGCCTGCCGGAACTGCGCCGCCGCCGCCTCGTCGCGTCCATCGGCCCGGTAGGCGCGGCCGAGCTGGTAGGTGTAGCGTGGCTGGGCGGGGTTTTCCTTCACCGCCGCCTCGCAGGCGGCGATGGCGCGGGGCGCGTCGGCAATCACGGCGCTTGCCGCCAGCGTGTCGCAATCGGTGGCGCTGCCCGCGGCCAATGCCGGGCCGCCCGCCAGAATCAGCGCGGCGAGCAGCATGCCCGGTATGGCGTCGGGAAGCATGGGCATGGAGGATCATCCTTCGGTTCCGGCGCGGCGGGCGATTCGCCGCCCTGCGCGATACCGTCCATAATCCCGCCGCCCGGCCTCTGGCGAGATCAAAATCATCACACTTTCTTGTCATCCCCGGTTCGCTGGATTAAGGCCGGTTAGCTGCCATTTCCGGGGATAACGCCATGCAGGCCGAAACCATCATCCGCGACGCTGCCGAAGCCGATCTCGCCGCCATCCGGGATATCTACAACGACGCGGTGCGGCACACGACGGCGATCTGGAACGAAACGCTGGTCGATCTCGACAACCGACGGGCATGGCTGGAAGCGCGGCGGGCGAGCGGCTATCCGGTGCTGGTGGCCGAGCGCAATGGCATGGTGGCCGGTTACGCCTCCTATGGCGACTGGCGGGCCTTCGATGGCTACCGCCATACGAAGGAACATTCCGTCTATGTGGAAAAGAGCCAGCGCGGCGGCGGCATAGGGCGGCTGTTGATGGCGGCGCTGATCGAGACGGCGCGGGCGCGGGGCGTGCATGTGCTGATCGGCTGCATCGAGGCGGGCAATGCCGGATCGCTTCGCCTGCACGAAGCGATGGGCTTCCGGCATGCCGGGACGTTTTCCGAGGTCGGCCAGAAATTCGGCCGCTGGCTCGACCTCGCCTGCGTGGAACTGAAGCTCTGAAGGCGAAAGCGCGTCGCGCGCTTTCGCGGCGTGCTTTATTCCTGTGTAAACACCATGGCATGCCCGTTCATGCAATAGCGCAGGCCCGTCGGCGGCGGGCCGTCCGGGAAGACGTGGCCGAGATGCGAATCGCAGGAGGCGCAGCGGATTTCCGTGCGCACCATGCCGTGCGAGGTGTCGCGCAATTCGCGCACCGCGCCCGGCGTCACCGTTTCGAAAAAGCTCGGCCAGCCGCAACCGGCGTCGAATTTCGTGTCGGAGACGAACAGCGGCGCGTCGCAGGCGGCGCAATGATAGACGCCCTTTTCGAAGCTGTCCCAATAGGGGCCGCTGAAGGCGCGCTCCGTGCCCTGTTCGCGCATGATCCTGTACTGGATCGGCGTCAATTGTTCGCGCCATTCGGCATCGGTCTTTTCGGCTGTGCGTGTCGTGGTCTCGCTCATGACCGGTCTCCTTCCTTCGGGGTTCCGCTATAGATAGGTGCGAAGCGCCTTCAAGACAATGTGATGGAAGCGGCAGGCCGCGAATCGCAAGGGGAGGCGCCACGGCCGGGCTGGCCGGTTCCGCTGCCGCCGTCCCGCTGCCCGCCGGGGCGTTTTTGCGCCCGCAGCCGCGCCCGGCCATGCGCGCAGCATCCAGGGCTGGTATCGCCGGATCATCCCTACTCATGATTGCGGCAGGCCCGCATTGCGGCGAAGGCGCGGTTTGGGCGCGCATGCCGTTCGGGCCGGGATTTTACGCTGTCGAGGGGCCGGTGGCGGTGTATTTGATCGCGTCCGCCACCCTGCGGGCCGGTTTTCGTCCATGGCGGGGCTGTAATGACCGGGGAGACCGTGAACGATGATTCGGCATTTTCTACCCTGACGAGAGGATTGACAAGTCGAAACGGAAAGGCAGCGATTGCGCCGCAGAAGAAACGATCTTCGATATGCGCAAGGATGGTCCGGATCCAAGAAGTAATCTCAATAATTTGTAATTGGACTTTGGATCAAAGAATGCTAATTCAAGAATTACAGAGTTATGGTTTCGATTAAGTTTGTCCTCGCATAAGGCTGTCAAGTCGCAAAATCTTGCAGTCCGGATTGCCTGATAGACATTCCATCGATGCGCTTCGGGCTGCCGGTCCGGGGTGAGCTGGCGGTTTATGCGTTCTTCGTGGTCCGGGACTTAGGGGTAGGTCTCGATCGGCTTTTGGGCCGTCCGTGGAGAAGGCGTTGCCGCCGGGCTCTGGGCGCTTTCGCATCATGGCCCGGA
>JBDHTA010000184.1:0-7946 GCA_039808465.1 Rhizobiaceae bacterium
CGGACGGCCGCATCGCGGGCGCCGAGATCGAGCGCGAGGGGCGGCGGCAGAATATTGCCGCAGCGAGGGGCGTGGTGATCGCCACCGGCGGCTTCGAATGGGATCCCGAAATGCGCAAGACACATTTCCCCGGCCCGTTGGACCGCATCGGCAGCCCGCGCAGCAACGAGGGCGACGGCCAGAAGCTCGCGGCTTCCGCCGGTGGCGCGCTGGAGCGCATGGATCAGGCCAATATCTACCCCTGCCTGCCGACGCGCTATCAGGGCAAGCCGCATGGCCTGCCGATGACCTTTCAGGCCGAGCCGCATTCCATCGTCGTCAACCGCCATGGCCAGCGCTTCGTCAGCGAGAACGATTTCAACATCGGCGAGGCGCTGGATGCCCGCGATGCCGATGGCCAGCCGGTGCATCTGCCCTGCTATCTCGTCGGCGATCATCGTTTCCTCAGGACGTCGCTGCCCTTCCGCTGGTATGCCTCCTATGAAAAGGACTGGGTGAAGAAATCCGATACGGTGGCGGGGCTTGCGGCCAGGCTCGGCCTGCCCGTTCCGGCGCTGGAGGAAACCATCCGCCGCTGGAACGCCTTCTGCGCCAGGGGCCATGACGAGGATTTCCATCGCGGCGAGAATAGCTGGGAAGCCTACAAGGCGCATGGCGACGAAAACCGCCTCAAGCCCATCGACAGGCCGCCCTATATCGGCATGACGCTGAACCGCTCGATCCTCGGCACCAAGGGTGGCGCGCGCACCAATGAGCGCGGGCAGGTGCTGCGTCCCGATGGCTCGATCATTCCGGGCCTGTATGCGGCCGGGCTTGCCATGTCGAACCCGTTCGGCACCCGCGCCGTCGGGGCGGGCACCACCATCGGCCCGAACATGACCTGGGGCTACATCGCCTCCGGAACCATCCTCAAGCAGAACCGCTGACCGGAATCGCTGACCGGGCGCCCGTCAGGAACGCCCCTTCATCGCGTCGAGGGGAACGATCTCGATCTTCTGCCCGCTCACCCTGCCATCCGCTTCCACCACCGCCTGCCAGCGGCGGTTGCCGCAGCGCACGGACAGGCGCCAGCGGCCGTCATCCTCGCCTTCGCCGCGCTCGACGCGGGAGGTGACGAGGCCTCGGCGCATATAGTCCTGCAAGGTGCGAATCGGCCAGCCGAACCGCTCCGCCAGCAGGGCGGCGGGCAGCAGGAACTCGCCGTTTTCATCGCGGCCGAGGGTGAGGGGAGGAGAATCGGCCGGGTTCATGGCAAGGCCCTGTCGTTACGGTCGCAATTATCTTAACGGCGAAAACCCGAAGGTTGCAATGCGCGAATGGCCGCAGATTTTTTGCATTGCGGAAGGCCGGTTCCGGCGTTTCGAACTGGCGCGATGGCCAGCGTTTCAGTAATGCAAAGGCACTGTTGCGGCGTCAAGCGGAGGATGGGCGGATGACGACAATCGCAGTGGATGAGGTGCTGGACCGTGCGGGGGCTGGCGCCTATCAGCGCCGCCTCATGGGCATTTTCGGTCTGGTCTGGGCGGCGGATGCGATGCAGGTGCTGGCGGTCGGCTTCACCGCCGCCTCGATTGCCGCCAGTTTCGAACTGACGGTGCCGCAGGCGCTGCAAACCGGCACGCTGTTCTTTCTCGGCATGCTGTTCGGGGCGGCCGGTTTCGGCAGGCTGGCGGATCGCATCGGGCGGCGGCGGGTGCTGATCGTCACCGTCGCCTGCGACGCGCTGTTTGGAACGCTTTCCGTCTTCGCGCCGGATTTCACCATTCTTCTGATCTTGCGGTTCCTGACCGGCGTGGCCGTCGGCGGCACGCTGCCGGTGGATTACGCGATGATGGCGGAATTCCTGCCTGCCCGCAATCGCGGCCGCTGGCTGGTGATGCTGGAGGGCTTCTGGGCCGTCGGCACGCTGATCGTGGCGCTCGCCGCCTGGGCCGTCAGCCTTTCCGGCGTCGCCGATGGCTGGCGCTATATCTTCGCCGTCACCGCCATTCCCGCGATCATGGGGGTGGGCCTGCGGTTTCTGGTGCCGGAATCGCCGCTCTACCTGCTGCGGCAGGGAAAAACGGCGGAAGCGAAATCGATTCTCGACCGCATTCTCGTCACCAACGGCAAGACGCAGCTCGGGACTGAGGTTTCGCTGATCGCGCCGCCGCCGGTCGCGCAGGCCGGAATTTTCTCGGGCGACCTGCGCCGCCGTAGCGTGATGATCCTCGCCATCTGGTTTCTGGTGTCGATTTCCTATTACGGCGTCTTCACCTGGATGCCGCCACGGCTGGCGGGCGAGGGCTTCGGCTTCGTGCGCGGCTATGGGTTTCTGGTGTTCCTGGCCCTGGCGCAGATTCCGGGCTACGCGCTGGCGGCCTATGGCGTCGAGAAATGGGGGCGCCGCCCGACGCTGATCGGCTTCTGCCTGCTGTCGGCGCTGGGATGCCTGCTGTTCGTGACGGCGCAGACCGCGGCGCTGATCGGCGCGTCGCTCCTGACCATGAGCTTCGCGCTGCTCGGCACCTGGGGCGCGCTCTACGCCTATACGCCCGAGCTGTATCCGACCGCCTCGCGCGCGACCGGCATGGGAGCGGCGGGCGCGATGGCCCGTCTTGGCGGGCTCTTGGCGCCGTCTTTGATGGGGGTGGTGGTGACGCAGAGCTTCGGGCTCGCCATCGGCATTTTCGCGGGCCTGCTCGTCATTGCCGCCATCGCGGCCTTCCTGATCGGGGCGGAGACCCGGCAGGCGTCGCTCGCCTGAGCGGTGACTGCGGCGCGCGGAGAGCGCGCCGCAGGAATGTCGCGGATTACAGCGAAGCCTCGACCTTGGCGGCAGCTTCAGGGGTGACCCATGCCTTCCAGATGTCGGGGTTTTCCTTGAGGAAGTGCTTGGCGCCGTCTTCGCCGCTCGCCTGGTTGTCGGTCATCCAGGCCATGAGCTGACCGAGCGTCTGGTTACTCCAGGAACGCTTGTTCAGATATTCCATGACCTCCGGCCCGGCCTTTTCGGAGAAGGGCTTGGCGACCAGCGTCACGATGGTGTCGACCGGCCATGCGCTCGGCTTCGGATCGGCGCAATCGGCAACCGTGATGCAGCGCTTCCATTCGGCTTCGTCATAGGGCACGCCCGCTTCGAGCTGCACCATTTCGTATTTGCCGAGAAGCGCGGTCGGCGCCCAGTAGTAACCGGCCCAGCCTTCCTTGCGCTCGTAGGCCTTGGCGATCGAGCCGTCGAGACCGGCGGCCGAACCCGTGTCGATCAGCGTCCAGCCTGCCTTTTCGGCTTCGAAGGCCTTGAACCATTGCGCGGTGACCACGGTGCCGCCCCAGCCCTGCGGGCCGTTATAGATCGCGCCCTTGCTCGGATCTTCCGGATCCTTGATGAGATCGGGATGCTTCAGCAGGTCGGGAATGGTCTTGATATCGGGATGCGCGTCCGCGAAATATTTCGGGATCCACCAGCCCTGAACGCCGCCATCGGGCAGCGGCGAGCCGACCTTGATGATGCGGCCTTCTTCCGTGCCCTTCTTGACGACATCGGGAAGCAGGTCGATCCAGGCTTCCGGCGCGATGTCGGGCTGGCCCTTTTCCGCCATCGAGGTAATCGTCGGAACGGTGTCGCCGATGGTGATCTCGGCGTTGCAGCCATAGCCCTGATTGAGAATGATCTTGTCGAGGTTGGAGATCACCTCGGCGCTCTGCCAGTTCATGCTGGCGATGGTGACGTTGCCGCATTCGGCGGCATTCGCGAGCGACGCGCCCGCGGCGGCTCCCAGGAAAAGGCAGGTGGATGCAAGCAGTTTCTTCATTATCGTTCCTCTCTAGGCGGCTTGTTCAAAAGAGCGGGCTGCCGCGAAACCCGTTCTTATTCTGTCGTCCCATCCGGCCCGGGCCTGTAGCCGTGCCGCGAAAAGAAGCGGTCAAGCTCCCTCTGCTGCGGCATCTGGCCGGTATAGATGGCGATATATTCGGGGATGCGGCGCATGCGCAGGGCGATATCCTCATTCGCCTGCATCGAGATGTAGCCGATCTGCACGAGATAGGTGGTGCGCGCGCGCACGTCCGCCGGGACTTCCTCATAGCCGAACCGCTGGAACATCCGGCCCAGGGCTTCCATCCGCAACTGGTCGGCGTTGCGGACTTCCTCGAGGACATCAGGCGATTGCAGCGCCCAGCTGCGCACGGCGAACTCGAACTGCGAATCGAACAGATCCTTGTTCAGCCAGCAGTCGAACACGTTCAGCATGGCCTCGGCCAGCGATTCCGCATAGGCCTCGGATTGCCTGATCAGATTGCCGGTGTTCTTGTCGCGCCAGCGGGCGATCAGCTTGGCGAGCAACTCGTCCCGGTCCTTGAAGAACCAGTAGAAGCTGGTGCGCGACAGGTTGAGCTTTTTCGCCAGCGGCAGGATTTTCACCGATTCGACGCCGGATTCGAGCAGGGAATCGTAAGCAGCCTCCAGCCACCCCTCATGAGATCCACGCCAGCCGCTGTCATTCGTCGCCTGCTCCATGCTGCTTTCGTAACAAATCCCGTTCGCCTTGACAACGAGAATGTACATATCTGTCAGATTGTCCGATCACTATTTTTCATAGTTGACATAAGTGTACATTTCCGCTTAGCCTCACGCTGCCTTTCCCTTTCCGGAGCCCCTTTTCATGTCGACCGATCCTCTTCTCCAGCCTTACCGGCTCAAGCATCTGACGCTTCGCAACCGCATCATCGTGACGTCTCACGAACCGGCCTATCCGGAGGACGGCATGCCGAAGGGGCGCTACCGCGCCTATACGGTGGAGCGCGCCAAGGGGGGCGTGGCCATGACCATGACCGCCGGTTCCGCCGCCGTCTCCAAGGACAGCCCGCCGGTCTTCAACAACCTGCTCGCCTACAAGGACGAAATCGTGCCGTGGGTGCGCGAGATGACCGACGCCGTGCACGAGCAGGGCGCGGCGATCATGATCCAGCTTACCCATCTTGGCCGCCGCACCCGCTGGGACAAGGGCGACTGGCTGCCGGTGGTCGCCCCCTCCCATCACCGCGAAGCCGCCCACCGCGCCTTTCCCAAGAAGCTGGAGGACTGGGATATCGAGCGCATCATCAAGGATTTCGCCGATGCGGCCGAGCGCATGAAGGCGGGCGGCATGGATGGCGTCGAGCTGGAAGCCTATGGCCACCTGATCGACCAGTTCACCTCGCCGCTCACCAATGAACTCGACGGCCCCTATGGCGGCTCGCTCGACAACCGCATGCGCTTCTGTCTCGACGTGTTCAGGGCGATGCGCGAGAGGGTGGGCGACGACTTCATCCTCGGCGTGCGCTACACCGCCGACGAATGTCTTCCCGGCGGCACCGGCAAGGCGGAGGGCATCGAAATCTCCCGCCGCCTCAAGGAAAGCGGCCTGATCGATTACCTCAACGTCATTCGCGGCCATATCGACACCGATCCGGGCCTCACCGACGTCATTCCGATTCAGGGCATGGCCAGCGCGCCGCATCTGGATTTCGCGGGCGAGATCCGCTCCGCCACCGATTTCCCGACCTTCCACGCCGCCAAGATCCAGGATGTCGCCACCGCCCGCCATGCGATCGCCTCGGGCAAGGTCGACATGATCGGCATGACGCGCGCGCACATGACCGACCCGCATATCCTGCGCAAGATCATCGAGAAGCGCGAGGACGATATCCGCCCCTGCGTCGGCGCCAATTACTGTCTGGACCGCATCTATCAGGGCGGGCTTGCCTTCTGCATCCACAATGCGGCGACGGGGCGCGAGGAAACCATGCCGCAGGTGATCGAAAAGGCCGGAACGCGCCGTAAGGTCGTCATCGTCGGGGCCGGGCCTGCCGGTCTGGAGGCGGCGCGCGTCTCGGCCGAGCGCGGGCATGAGGTGGTTGTCTTCGAGGCGGCGGCGCATCCGGGCGGGCAAATCCGGCTGACGGCGCAAAGCGCCCGCCGCCGGGAGATGATCGGCATCGTCGACTGGCGCATGGCCCAGTGCGAGAAGCACGGCGTCAGCTTCCGCTTCAACACCTGGGCGGAGGCCGATACCGTCGAGGCGGAAAACCCAGATGTGGTCATCATCGCCACCGGCGGCCTGCCGCATACCGAGGTGCTGAGCAGTGGCAACGAACTGGTGGTGTCGTCGTGGGATATCATCTCCGGCGATGTGAAGCCGGGCACCAATGTGCTGATCTATGACGATGCGGGCGACCATGCCGGGTTGCAGGCGGCGGAGTTCATCGCCGCGTCCGGGGCGAAGGTGGAGATCATGACGCCGGACCGGGCCTTCGCGCCCGAGGTGATGGCGATGAACCTCGTGCCCTACATGCGCTCGTTGCAGAAGCTGGACACCACCTTCACCGTGACCTACCGTCTGGAGGCGGTGGAGAAGGACGGCAACCGGCTGAGGGCGCATGTCGGCAGCGATTACGGCGGCGTGGCCAAGGAGCGTTCGGTGGATCAGGTGGTGGTCAACCACGGCACGATCCCGCTGGACGACCTCTATTTCGAGCTGAAGCCGCGCTCGGCCAATCTGGGGGCGGTGGATTACGACCGGCTGATCGGCGGGCAGCCGCAGATCGAGGCGCGCAATCCGCAGGGCCGCTACCAGTTGTTCCGCATCGGCGACGCCGTCGCAGCCCGGAACACCCATGCCGCCATCTATGACGCGCTCAGGCTCGCAAAGGATATCTGAGGCGGGACGCTCTCACCCCTTGCCTGCGCCGGGACGATATTCCGGACGCAGGCGGGAGGGACGGGGCAATTTTTACGGCAGGAAGCCGATCCAGCCGCGTCCGGGCGCGGGCGGGGCGACCGGCGCCTCGTCGAACAGTTCGAACACGCCGTCGTCCATCCCCATAAAGGCGACGTGAACCTCGCTATCCGGCCCGCCGAGCGTATGCGCCGAGCGGGTCTCCGCGCCCATGGCCGCCAGCTTTTCGCTCATGGCGGCGGTGCTTGCGCAGCGCAGGCCATAATGGCCATGGCCACGGCCGCCATCCCGGGAGCCGCGCTGGGCGCAGAACTCGAAGGGCCAGCCGTCGGGCCCTTCGAAAAAGATGAAACGCACGCCGGAAGCGCCGAATTCAGCGATCTCCCGCGGACCGTCAGGCGTGAACGCCGGATGCCGCGCCGCCCCTTGCGCCAGCGCCTTCGCCTCGGTTTCGTCGGCGTCGGGCACGCGCAGCGCAAGATGATCGAAGGGGAGATCGATCAGGCCGGGCAGAGCCTGCCCGATACCGGCAAGCCTCACCGCCTGATCGCCGAAATGCGCCAGCAGGGCGTCGCGCTCGTCACGGCGAAAGCCGAGACGGCTGCACAGGAAGGCGGCACCGGCTTCCGGATCGTTCACGGCCAGAACGGGGATCACGACGGGAGGTCTCCTTTTTCGGCAAGATTTGCAGCGCGCGATGAACCATGCGTCCCCGATGGAATCGCCGGGGCGGGCGCTGGCTGCCGATGGTATAGAACGGTCATTGCCGCCGCAAGACCGCCGCCGCCGGGCGGTGGACAACCGCCCGGCGAAGGAGGCTTACCCGTCAGAGATCGCGCACGGCGAGATCGTCGAAGCTTTCCGCCTCGGCCACGGCGATGGCGTTGCGCAGCGGCAGGCCGAAGCCGGTCGCCTCCATCTCGAAGATATCGCCCGGCTGGGTGCGGATGCCGTCGCCGAAGGAAAGCGTCGCCGTGCCGAACATATGCACATGCACATCGCCCGGCTGGCGGAAGATGCGGTACTTGAAGTGGTGATGCTCCAGATTGGCGAAGCTGTGGGACATGTTGTCCTCGCCCGACAGGAACGGCTTTTCCCACAGCACCGCGCCATCGCGGATGATGCGGCTCGTGCCCCTGATATCGGCGGGCGGCGCGCCGACGCGGATTTCCGGGCCGATCGCGGCGGGCCTGAGCTTGGAATGGGCGAGGTAGAGATAGTTCTGCCGCTCGGTCACATGGTCGGAAA
>JBDHTA010000185.1:0-7911 GCA_039808465.1 Rhizobiaceae bacterium
GGAACTGCCGACCTACCGCTCCACCATCCATTCCAAGCTGGTGGGGCTGCGGCAGCAGATGGAGGGGCCGGGCATCGTCCGGCAGGCGCTCGACGCCATCGGCAGCGGCAAGCAGGAAGAGACGGAGCCGCAGCCGGGGCCTTCCGCCAATGCCGCGGGAACGCAGCGCATCGAGGTGGTGGAACCGGCGCAATCGCCCTTCCGCACCGCGCTGGAATGGCTGGTTCCGGCGCTGGAGCCGCTGGCGACGGCGGGCATCGTCTTCGTCTTCGTGTTCCTGGCGCTGCTCGACCGCAGCGACCTGCGCGACCGGCTGCTGCGGCTGCTCGGCGGCAATCTGCACCGCTCGACGGCGGCCATGGAGGAAGCCGGAACCCGCATCAGCAAATATCTGCTGATGCAATTGCTGGTGAACGTCACCTATGGCGTGCCGATGGCGGCCGGTCTCTGGTTCATCGGCGTGCCCGGGGCGCTGCTATGGGGCACGGTGGCGGCGGTGATGCGCTTCATTCCCTATATCGGCCCGATGATCTCGGCGATCTTTCCGCTGGCGCTCGCCTTCGCCGTCGATCCCGGCTGGAACATGGTGCTGATGACGGCGGCGCTGATCGTGTTCCTCGAACTCGTCAGCAACAATGTGGTGGAACCGCTGCTCTACGGCTCCAGCACCGGCCTGTCGGCCCTGTCGCTGATCGTGGCGGCGACCTTCTGGACGCTGCTATGGGGCCCTGTGGGGCTGGTGCTGTCGACGCCGCTCACCGTCTGCCTGCTGGTCGTGGGCAAGAACCTGCCGCAATTGCAGTTCCTCGAAACCCTGCTCGGCTCGACGCCGGTGCTGGACGTGCCGACGCGCATCTACCAGCGCCTGATCGCCGACGATCCCGAGGAAGCCATCGATATCGCCACCGTGGAAATCGAGAAGACCTCGCTCACCGCCTTCTACAACGATTCCGGCATCGCCATCCTCCGGCTCGCCTCCGCCGATCACGCCCGCAGCGCCACCGCCGAGCATCGCCTGCGCGTGGCGACCGGCATGGACGAGCTGCTCGACGATCTGCGCGAGGAATATCCGGCCGGAAACGGAACGGCGGAGCGGGTGGTCTGCATCGGCGGCAAATGGGAAATCGATGCCGTGGCGGGCGAAATGCTCGCCCATGCGCTGTCGCATGAGGGCATCGCCGCCGGTTTCCGCCCGGCCTCCGCATCGGTGCTGCGCCATGTCGACCGGCTCGACCTCAAAGACGCGGAGATCGTCTGCCTCAGCTATTTCAGCGGCCATCCCGCCATCTCCGCCCGGCAATTCTGCCGCAGGCTGCGCCAGCGCTGGCCGCATCTGCGCATCGTGCTGGCGCTGTGGAACGCCCCGCCCGCGCTGCTGGAGGACGACGCCCACCACGCGCTCGGCGCCGACGAGCTGGTGACCTCGGTGGAGGAAGCGATCGGCCGCATCCGCCGCATGCTGTCGCCCGAGGTGGCGCTGGCCGAACGCAAGGCCGAGCCGCCCGCCGACGATGCCGCCCGCATCTTCGCGCTGCGCGACAGCGGCGTGCTCGACGGGCGCTCCCGCGAGGAACTGGACGCGCTGGCGAAACGGGCGGCCGATGTGTTCAATGTCGGCTTCGCCGTCATCTCGGCCATCGATTCCGAGCGGGAATTCATCATCGGCCAGAGCAAGGAACTGCCGGGCATGAAAACCGCCGACGGCACCGACATGATCGTGATCCCCCGCGAGGATGCCGTCTGCGACCACGTCGTGTCAAAGGGCGAAACACTGGTGGTGCCGGATACGGAGCGCGACCCGCGTTTCGCCGATCACCCGGCGATCACGCTCTGGAACACCCGCTTCTATGCGGGCGCGCCGCTGCTGACGGAGGACGGGCATGTGCTGGGGGCGCTGTGCCTGCTCGACACCCGCCCGCACAGCCTGACCGCCAAGGAGGCGGAGCTGCTCGGCGAGCTTGCCGCCGATGTCGCCTCCGTCATCACCGGCGAGGATGCCGAGGACATCCAGCCGGAGAAAGGCAGCGACGAGGCTTCGGCCACCGTCGGCCAGAAGGTGCCGGAGGGATAGGCTTCATTCCCCGTCATTGGGAATATTGAGCAGGCGGCCGCAGGCCTTGCAATGCACGGCGTCGACATCATGGCGTTGCAGCCCGCAGGAGGGGCAGGGAAAGAACACCTTGTAGGGCCGGAAAACCGCCTGCGCCAGCCGCACGAACAGCGACACGCCGACGATCATGGTCACCACCGAGGTCAGCTTGCCGAGCGTTCCCGGCAGGGTCAGATCGCCGAAACCGGTGGTGGTGATGGTCGCCACGGTGAAATACAGCGCGTCGACGAAGCCCTCGCCGCCCGGCCGCCAGTAGAAGAAGGTGGTGTAGACGAAGCCCGTGACCATGAACAGGAAGACGATGAAATTGATGCAGGCCAGCACCACATCCTGAAGATGCCGCTTGCCCGCCTTGCGCAGCATGGTGCGCAGCAGCGGGCTGTGCCCGATCGACCAGATGCGCATGACCCGCAGGAAGGCGAAGTTGAACAGCACATCCGGAAACAGCAGCGTCGCCAGCACGATGATATCGACCCAGATGATCGGCCGCTTGAAGAAGGTTTTCAGCGACGGCGCCGAGATGGCCCGCGCCAGCAGCTCCGCGAACACCCAGACCGCGATCATGTAATCGACGATGAGATAGGAGGGACCGGAGCGGAAATAGGGGCCGAGAATGAAGAAGGCGAGGATCGCGAGATCGACGACGGCGAACGCCGCCTGCCAGCCGAAGGCCCAGTTGTCGCGGCCTGTCTCGATCCGGCGTATGGCGGCCTTGAAATTCGTCAGTCTGTCTGTCACCGCACGCATCCGGTTCGTTTGCCGGTAGACATAAAGCACAACTTTACGCCGTCAAGCGCGGTCGATCTCGCGGCGCAGGACGATGGTGGTGGTCAGATCCTCCACCTCCGGCATGGCGGCGATGGCGTTGCGGAATTCGTTGAGCGCGTTGACGGAGGCAACCGCCGCCTCCACCACCAGATCGATCTGGCCGCTGACCGAGGAAACCCGCTTCACCGCCGGAAATCCCGCGAGAGCATCGAGGATGCCGAGCGCGGGCGTGCACTTCAGCGTCACCAGCAGGATGAAATCGATGCTGCCCTCGTCGAGCTGGCCGATATCGGCGCGGTAGCCGCGAATGACGCCGCTGCGCTCCAGCCGCGCCACGCGCTCGGCGGTGGCGCTGCGCGAAAGGCCGATGCGGCCCGCCAGCGTCTTCATCGGAATGCGCGCCTCCCGCGACAGGATCGATAGAATCGACCGGTCCGCCGCATCGATATCCTGCATCCGCCTCTCCTTTTCCGCTCCGGCAATATGCTGGTTATACCGGACATCATGCCGGTGCAACCGGCATGATGCCGGATGCAAGCGGCGGCGGCGCGTGTCACCTTACGCGCCATGACCTTTTGTTGCGCTTGTCTTTTCGGGAAACCCGCTTTCCCCGGCAAGCGTCGTGACCCGGAGCGCCCGATGACCGATTTCATGAAAACCGCCCCCGCCTTCACCCCCGAACAGGCGGGCGCGCTGCTGAAAACCCATTTCGGCATCGAGGGAGCGCTTTCGGCGCTGGACAGCGAGCGCGACCAGAACTTCAAGGTGGCGGCCGCAAGCGGCGAAACCTTCATCCTCAAGATCGTCAACGCCGCCGAGCCGCTGGCCGAAAGCGATTTCCAGACCGCCCTGCTCGCTCACACCGCCAGAACCGCGCCGGATCTGCCGGTGCCGCATCTGCTGCCGACGCTGTCCGGCGATTTCCTCGCCGAAACGCAAGGCGCTGACGGCATGCGCCACCGCATCCGGCTGGTGCGCTGGGTGGAAGGCATGCCGCTCGCCGAAACGCCGCGCGATCTTTCGACGCTGGAGGATCTCGGCCGGGTTCTCGGCCGCTTCGCCGCTGCGGCGCAAGGCTTCATGCATCCCGGCGCCTTGCGCGATATCGACTGGAGCCTCGCGCATGCGGGCCGCTCCCGCGGCCGCCTCGCCCATGTGACGGACGACGCCGACCGCGCCGTGCTGCAACGCTTCCTCGACCGTTTCGAAACCGGCGTGAAGGACAGGCTGACGCGGCTGCGCGCTGGCATTCTCCACAACGACGCCAATGACTGGAACGTGCTGGTCGATGACGGCGGGCGCATTTCCGGCCTGATCGATTTCGGCGACGCGCTTTATGGTCCGCTGATCGCCGATGTGGCGATCGCCTGCGCCTATGCCGGTCTCGATCACCCCGCCCCGGTCGATACCGCCGTCGCGATCGCGAAGGGCTATCATTCCGTCATGCCGCTCCAGGCGCAGGAGCTGGATCTGCTCTACGACCTGATCGCCATGCGGCTGGTGACCTCGGTAACCATTTCCGCCTCGCGCAAGCGCGAAAGCGAGGACAATCCCTATCTCTCCATCAGCGAAAAGGCGGCGTGGGATTACCTGCGCAAGCTCGACCGCATCAACCCGTATTTCTTCGCGGCGATCCTGCGCCATGGCTGCGGCTTCGAGGCCGTGGATGGCGCCCGCGCCCTGCGGCAATGGCTGAGCGAGAACCGCCGCGGCTTCAGGCCGATGCTGCCGCGCCCGGCCGCCTTCTACCCCGCCGCGCTGGTGCCCTACGGCAATCCGCAACACCCGATGACGGTCGCCTCCGCCGCCGCCCGGCCGGATGAGGCGCAGGCGATCTGGAAGACGGAATGCCGGGAAACCGGCGCCGTTCTCGGCATCGGCCCCTTCGGCGAGAAGCGCACGGTCTATCAGGGCGAAATGTTCGTCTCGCGCTTCCGCGAGGAGACGCGCCGCGTCATGCATCTCGGCCTCGACCTGTTCATGGCGGCGGGCACGCCGCTTCACACCCCCATCGACGCCACCGTGCGCAGCGTCGAGATCGAGCCGGATCCGCTGGGTTACGGTTGCCTGATCTCGCTGGAGCACCGCCCGGACGATGGCCCGGCCTTCGTCTCGCTCTGGGGCCATATGGCGCATGAGGCGATGGACCGTCTCGCGCCCGGCCAGAAACTCGCGGCGGGCGATCTGGTCGGCCATATGGGCGCGCCCGCGGAAAACGGCGGCTGGGCTCCGCATCTGCATCTCCAGATTTCCGCCGACCGGCGGCTGGCGGCGGCGGACATCCTCGGCGTCGGCGAGGAAGCCTATCTCGATGTCTGGGCGGAGCTTTTCCCCGATGCCAGCGGCTTTGCGGGCGTTCCCCCGGAATTTTACGGGACGGCCGGGCGCAGCCGCGAGGATATCGTCCGCAAGCGCCACGAGCTGCTGCTGCCGAACCTCACCATCTCCTACGACAAGCCGATCAAGTTCGTGCGCGGCGAAGGCGTGTGGCTGATCGACGATCGCGGCCGCGCCTATCTCGATTGCTTCAACAATGTCTGCCATCTCGGCCATGCGCATCCGCAGGTGGTGGCGGCGCTGGCGCGGCAGGCCGCCATCCTCAACACCAACACCCGCTACCTGCATGACAATATCGTATCCTATGCCGAGCGGCTGACGGCGACGCTGCCGAAGGAGTTGACCGTCTGCGGCTTCGTCAACAGCGGCTCGGAAGCCAATACGCTGGCGATCCGCATGATGCGGGCGAAAACCGGCAGCGAGCAGGCGGTGGCGCTGGACTGGGCCTATCACGGCACGACGCAGGAGCTGATCGATATCAGCGCCTATAAATTCCGCCGCAAGGGCGGCAAGGGCCAGAAGCCGCATGTGCACATCGCCGCCATTCCCGACAGTTTTCACGCGCCGGAGGACTGGCCGGTTGAGGAGCATGGCAAGCGCTACGCGCAGAGCGTCGCCGAGCTTCTCGACGCCATGAAGAAGCGCGGCGAAAAGCCCGGCTATTTCATCGCCGAATCGATTCCGAGCGTCGCCGGTCAGGTCTTCCTTCCCGATGGTTATCTCGCCGAAGTCTACCGCATGATCCGCGAGGCGGGCGGCGTGTGCATCGCCGACGAGGTGCAGGTCGGCTTCGGCCGCGTCGGTTCGCACTGGTGGGCGTTCGAGACGCAAGGCGTGGTGCCCGATATCGTCACCATGGGCAAGCCGATCGGCAACGGTCACCCGATGGCCGCCGTCGTCACCACGCGGGAGGTCTCCGACGCCTTCCATAACGGCATGGAATATTTCAACACCTTCGGCGGCAATCCGGTCTCGGCGGCGGTGGGGCTTGCGGTTCTCGATGTGATCGAGGGCGAGAACCTGCGCGCCAACGCGCAGGCGATGGGCGATTACCTGATGGCCGCCTTCCGCGATATGCAGACGCGCTACGATGTGATCGGCGATGTGCGCGGGCTCGGCCTTTTCCTCGGCATCGAACTGGTGACGGACCGCCGCACGAAAGCCCCTGCCACCGAAATCGCCCGCGCCATCGCCAACGGCGCCCGCGAGCGCGGCGTGCTGATGGGCACCGAAGGCCCGCATGACAATGTGCTGAAGATGCGCCCGCCGATGATCTTCTCGAAGGCCGATGCCGATCTCCTGGTTTCGGTGCTGGAAGACACGTTCGCGCGCGTTCTCGCCTGACCTTCACCGCCGGGCGCGGCTGCATATGCGCCAAAGACCCCTCCCTAAATCCCTCCCCACAAGGGGGAGGAACTTAAACTGCGGCACCCTCTGCATTCACAAATCGAAGGAAAAGCAAGCCTTTAACTTTCTCCCCCCTTGTGGGGGAGATGCCGGAAGGCAGAGGGGGTGTTCCCTATCCACCCCTCCCCACCGCAAGCGGGAGAGAAATCGGCAGTCCGGATTACGACCGGGTGACCGTCTTTACGTCGACGCTGGCCTTGATGGCGTTGGAATAGGGGCAGATGCCGTGGGTCACGTCCATCAGCTTGCTTGCCTCTGCCTCCGGCATGCCGGGCAGGTAGACGTCGAGTTCGGCGGTGATGCCATAGCCGCCTTCCGAGCGCGGGCCGATGCCGATGGTGGCCTGAACGGTGGAGCCTTGCGGAATCTTCGTCTTCAGCTCATCGGCCGCGACGCGCATCGCGCCGAGGAAGCAGGCGGAATAGCCGAGCGCGAACAGCTTTTCCGGGTTGGCGCCGTCGCCGCCGGGGCCGCCGAGTTCCTTCGGCACCACCAGTTGCAGGTCGAGCGAGCCGTCGTCGGTCTTGGTGCGGCCGTCGCGGCCGCCGCCGCTTGCCGTTGCGCTGGTCTTGTATTTTGCATCCACGGGCATGGGTCTTCTCCTCTCAAGGGCATTTCCAGCGGAAGGGCCATGAGCGGCCCCGTCTTTGGAAATGCGTCAAAACTCTCGCGTGCGAAACCGGTTCGCAGTGCCATATAGGGTAGGATATCGCCGCGCCAATCCCAAGCCCCACTGCCGAAAATCGACCCGCCTTTCCCGGTCGTGCACGGTTTTTTGCCGGAACAGAACCGGTTCAGGCTCGTTTGACAGTTTTCGCCAACATCAAGAGGAGCCGAGAGATGGCCGAATATGAGGACGCCAGCAAGGCATGGGATCTGATCGAGAAGATCGGCTTCTGCATGCTGACCACCCGCACCGGCAGCGATCTGCGCGCAAGGCCGATGGCCGCCCATGCCGAGCGCATGGAAAGCGCCATCTATTTCCTGACCGACACCGACGGCCACAAGGATGACGAGATCGCCCGCAACCCGAATGTCTGCCTCGCCTTCGCAGACTCCCGGGGGCAGAAATATGTTTCGGTGTCCGGCACGGCGGAAGTGCTGAACGACCGCGCCCGCATTCGCGATCTCTGGGCGACGCCCGCGAAAGCCTGGTGGGACAGCCCGGAGGATCCCTCCATCCGCGTGCTGAAGGTGACGCCGGATTTCGCCGAATACTGGGACAGCCCCGGCACGCTGATCAGCTATGTCAAGATGGCCGCCGCCGCCGTGTCGCGCGCCAAGCCCGA
>JBDHTA010000186.1:0-7785 GCA_039808465.1 Rhizobiaceae bacterium
GGCGGGGATCGATGTCATCGGCTTGCTGGCAGCGCTTGGATGCGCGTTCTTCTATGCGCTTTCCATGGTGCTGATGCGCCAGCAGAGCGCGCATGACTCGGTGTTCACCATCGTCTTCCTTTCCAATTGCATGGCCTTTCTCATCGTCCTGCCGGGAGGCGTGTGGAATTGGCAGCCCGTTTCCCCCGCGCACTGGATGCTGGCGCTGCTGGTCGGGCTGGCCGGAACATGCGGCCATTTCTGTCTGGCCTGGGCCTATGCCCGCGGCCATGCGGGCCGCCTCGGCGTCATGGAATATACCGCCTTCGTCTGGGCCATGCTGCTCGGCTATTACTTCTTCGCCGAAGTGCCGAGCGCCTGGACCTTCGCGGGCGCGGGCCTGATCGTAACGGCCTGCCTCTACGCCACTTTCGGCTCGGCCCGCAAAGCGGCCGGTTGATCGCCTCTATCCGAGGCTGGCGACAGCCTCGGCCAGCACTTCGGCGCCCAGCGCCAGATCCGCCCTGTCCGTATCCTCCAGAAAACTGTGGCTGATGCCGCCCCTGGAGGGCACGAAAAGCATGGCCATCGGCAGGACGCTCGACACATTGGCCGCATCGTGAAGGGCGCCTGAGGGCATCCGCCGCCAGAGACCGGGGGCCAGGCGTTCGGCGGCTTTCGCCAGCGCTTCCACCAATGCTTTATCCGAATGCGTCGGCGCAATCAGGTCGCAGCCGCAGCGCTGCCATTCCAGATGAAGGGCGCTGGCGGTCTCGCGCGCCGCCGCATGGATGATCTCCTGCATGCGGTCGAGCCTGTCATCGTCGGCGTCGCGCCACTGGATCGTGAAATCCACCCGGCCCGGCACGATCGAATTGGCGTTGGGGTGAAGATCGACCTGCCCGACGGTCCACACGGTCGCGGGCGCCGCCACTTCGGCAAGCCGCTCGTTGACCGTGGAAACGAACCGGTTGAGGCCCTGAAACGCGTCGCGGCGCAGATGCATCGGCGTCGTGCCCGCATGGTTCTGCTCGCCGAGGAACCGCATCTTCTCGGTGCGGATGCCGACGATATTTTCCACGACGCCGATGCGTTCCCCAGCCGTATCGAGCACCGGCCCCTGTTCGATATGGATTTCCAGAAATGCCGAGAACCGGCTTGTGGGGACATCCCGCGCCTCGGGCAGCCCCTCGCGCTCCAGCCGGGCCTGCCCGACGCGCAGGCCGGTATCGTCACGGCATTCGTCGATCTCCGCCAGCGGCATCAGGCCCGCCCAGTACCGGCTTCCCGTGATCGTCGAAAACCGTCCCTCCTCATCCTGAAAGGACACGCACGCGACCGGAGGCCCGCCCTGTTCGCGGCTTGCGCGGGCGATCTCAAGGCCGACGATGACCCCATAGGCGCCATCCAGCCAGCCGCCCTCGGGCTGGGTATCGGAATGGGAGCCGACCAGCAGGCATTGCCCATCTCCGGGCGGCAGGCCGAAAACATTGCCGACGGTATCGACGCATACCTCCAGCCCCGCGTCCCGCATGCGTTCGGCCAGCCATATCCGCGCCAGCCGGTCGGCATCGGAATAGGCCGGGCGCACCACGCCGGTTTTCACCGCGCCGATGCCGCGCAGCGTGTCCAGATCCGCGAGCATGCGCTCTGTGTCTATCCTGAAGCCGGTCATTGTCGATCCCATCCCTGTGCGAAAGCGCCGCCCGCTTTCGAAACGCCGCAAGCGGGCGGCTTGGAGCCTAACCAGTCGGATATTGCGGAGAAAGGGTCAACATGATTAGTTTACTTGCCGTTTTGCGCAAGTGAGAATCCGAATGGCCCGCTTCCTGACGTCCAGTTACGACCTACGCCATCTGCGTACTTTTCTCGCCGTCGTCGAGCATGGCGGCCTGTCGTCCGCCGCCTATCGCCTTGGTGTCAGCCTTTCCAGCATCAGCCGCGACCTGACCTCGTTCGAAACCCGGCTCGGCCTTGAATTGTGCAGGCGCGGGCGATCCGGCTTTTCGCTGACGCCACAGGGGCAGGACGTCTATCAGGCGGCGGTCGGCCTGCGCTCGGCCCTCCAGTCCTTCGAGGAAACCGTGGAAAATACCCGCCAGTCCCTCGGCGGCACGCTGATGCTCGGCACGATCGACAGCGTGATCACCAATCCGAACGCGGGCATCGTGGCGGCGCTGGCGAGGATGCATCGCCTGTTTCCCGACATGCAGGTCAGCGTCAGCATGCACACGGTCTCGATCATCGACATGTATGTGCGCGACAGCAAGCTGGATGTGGGCATTACCGGGCAGCCCGAAGGGCTGGGGCAACTGGTCTACGAACCGGCTTTCGTGGAAACGCACCAGCTCTACATCGCCCGCCATTCCCCCTATTTCGACCTTGCCCTCGAACTCGACGACCGGCCGCCGGGGCAGGTGCAGCCGCGCGTGCCCTATATCGCGCGCGACTACCGGACGGATATTTTCAGGCCGTTCGAGCGTGAATATCCGTTGCAGGTGGTGGCACGCGGCAGCACGCTGGAAGCCATTCTGGCCTCGGTGCTGGCGGGTGTCGGCTGCGCGCTCCTGCCCTCGCATCTGGTGCAGAGCGCAGGCGAGGGGCATGTCGTCGAAATCAAGACGCGGCACACGCCCATCGACGTGCAGTTCCATTTCGCCTACCGGCGCGATGCGGCCAAGCGGCGCGCCATCCGGGCCATGCTCGATTGCTTCCGCCAGCGGTGATCTTCCATCACTTTCAGTTTCCGCAAGTATGATTGCATCCTTTGAGCTTTTGCCGGTTTCGATTTCGGTGAACGTTTCTGCCATGCACTGTATGGAGGAATGCATGGCTGTTTCGACCGAGACCGCGGCAAATTCCGCTCAGGACCGGATCCATGTGGAATCCGAATGGGCCCCGCTCAAGGAATGCGTCTATGGATCGCCCGACACCTGGGTGTTGCCGGTCTTCCTCAGCGACGTGAAGCTGCGCGCTCAGGGCGAGTTCGGCGAATTCTGGGCCAAGAATCAGGGCCGTGACGTCAAGGAAGCGTCGCCGGAGCTGTTTGCCGAATTCAACGGCCAGATCAGGGGCGCGATCGATCTTCTGGAAAAGCATGGCGTCAAGGTGCATGTGGCCGGGGAGATCAGCGCCAGCAACCGCAAATATCCACGCGGGCAGGATCATGGCGTGTCGACGCCGTGGATGCGCGATCCCTTCGTGACCATCGGCAACAATGTCATCGAGCTTGCGCCGCGCAGCTTCTTCCATCGGCGCCAGCGTTTCGCGATCCGCGAGATCCTCGCCGCGACCATGGAGCGGGGCGCCCGCTATTTCGCCCAACCCGACAGCGGCGCCGACGATTACAATGAAGGCCCCGGCTGGGGATATCTGGAAGGCGGCGACGTCTTCGTGCTCGGCAAGGATATTCTGGTCGGCAATTCCGGCGGTTGCAGCAACCCCGAAGGGGCGCGCTGGCTGCAACACATGCTGGGGCCGGACTACCGCGTCCAGACGGTGAAGATCGATCCGATGTTCCCGCATCTCGATTGCGTGCTGATGACCCCGCGAGAAGGCGTGGCCATCGCCTGCATGGAGGCGCTGCCCGAGGGCCTGCCTGCCTTCATGAAGGATTGGGATGTTTTCGCGGTTCCGAAGAGCTTGGCCAAGGGGCATATGGGCTGCAACAACCTCGTGCTCGACGACCGCACCGTCGTCGTGCCCTCGGAAGAGGCGCTGAACCCGGTGGCCGATGCGCTCGCCGCCCGCCGGTTCGAGGTCATACGCATTCCCTATCGCGTGCCCTGCATGGCTGGCGGCTCCTTCCGCTGCGCCCACCAGCCGCTCATCCGGATCTGAGGGCAAACGCCCGCGACGGCGGAATCGCTCGACTGAAACAAACAAGGGGAACGGGCCAAAGGCCCATAAACAGGAGAACATCATGCGCAAACTTGCATCCATACTGCCCGCAATCGCCATGCTGTCATGCGTCGCCTTCACATCCGCCAGCTTCGCCGCCCCGAACGAGAAGCTTCCCGAAGCGATCAAGACATCGGGTGTTCTGGTGCTGGGCACCACGTCGAGCATCGGCCTGCCGTGGACCGGCATCCAGGAAGGGACGAGCGACGTCTATGTCGGCGTCGAGCCTGAAATGGCCGCCGAGATCGCCAAGCGGCTGGGCGTGAAGCTGGAAGTGAAGAACCTCGGCTTCGACTCGCTCATTCCGAGCCTTGAGGCCAACCGCATCAACATCATCATGTCGGACATGCTGGATACGCCGGTTCGCCAGAAGAAGGTCGATTTCATCGATCACATCATGGGCGGCTCCGCCATGCTGCAAAAGGTCAGCTCCGACAAGAAGATCGCTTCGCTTGACGACGTCTGCGGCCTGAAGGCATCGGCGCTGCGCGGCTCCATGGAATCGCTTTCCATCGCCAAGCAATCGGAAAAATGCGTCGCCGAAGGCAAGCCCGCCATCGAGGAGCAGCTTTTCCCGGATACCGGCGCGCAGCTTACCTCGCTGACGAGCAACCGCACCGACGTCGCGATGAGCGACCTCATCTATGTCGGCATGCTCGCCCAGAAGCAGTCCGACCAGTTCAAGATGGTCGGCGAGCCGTTCAACTTCGGCCCCTGCGGCATCGCGGTTCCCAAGGGCTCGCCGCTCGGCCCGCTGATCGCCGAAACGCTGGATGCGATGATCGCCGACGGAACCTATGCCGAGATCATGAAGCGCAACGGCTTCGTGGAGCAATCCTACGTCACCAAGGCCGTGATCAACGGCGCCGCGGAACAGTAATGGCCGAGGCCGCGAAACAGGCAGGGCTGCCGTCCGTTCTCACGGACGAGCAGCTCGCATCGGCGCAGTTGCAGCCGCGCCGGCAACCATGGACGTGGGTCGCGGCCGCCGCCGTTGCGCTGGTGCTTGCGAATGCGCTCTATTCCATCGTCACCAATCCGGGCTTCGGCTGGCCCGTCGTCGCCGAATATTTCTTTTCGCCGCAGGTCATGGCCGGTCTCTTCACGACGCTGATGCTGACGGCCATCTCCATGACGCTGGCGCTGCTGCTCGGCATCGTCGTCGCCGTCGCGGCGGCAAGCCGCAACCCGGTGCTGTCGTCTGTCGCCAAGGGCTATATCTGGATCTTCCGCGCCATTCCGCTGCTCGTCCAAATCATCTTCTGGTACAATCTGGCGGCGCTCTATCCGAAGCTGGGCTTCGGCATCCCCTTTCTGGGCCCGTCCGTGGAAGTGGATACCAACAGCGTCATCACCGCCATCAGCGCGGCCATCATCGCCATGTCCCTGAACGAAGGCGCCTACATGGCCGAAATCGTCCGCTCCGGTCTCAACTCCGTGGATTCGGGCCAGCGCGAGGCAGCGCGCGCGCTCGGCATGTCGTCATGGGATTCGTTCCGGCGCATCGTCATGCCGCAGGCCATGCGCGTCATCATTCCCCCGACCGGCAACGAAACGCTGTCCATGCTGAAATATACCTCGCTGGTCAGCGTCATCGCCCTGCCGGATCTGCTCTATTCGACGCAGCTCATCTCCTCGCGCACCTTCGAGGTCATCCCGATGCTGCTCGTCGCGACCCTCTGGTATCTGATCGTCAGCACCATCCTGATGGTGATCCAGTCCGGCATCGAACGTCACTTCGCAAAATCGGTGGTGCGCCCATGACCGGCTCCGTGGTGAACCCGATCCGCGCGCGCGGCATCCGCAAGTCGTTCGGCGCGCTGGAAGTCCTGAAAGGCGTCGATCTCGATCTCGCCAAGGGCGAGGTGCTGTGCATCCTCGGCCCGTCGGGCTCCGGAAAGAGCACGCTGTTGCGTTGCATCAACCATCTGGAGCGGCCGGATGGCGGCATGATCGAGCTGAACGGCGTGCCGGTCGGCTATCGCCTGTCGGGAACGGTCTTCCGGGAGCTACCCGAGCGCGAAATCCAGAAGCAGCGCGCCGCCATGGGCATGGTGTTCCAGCGCTTCAACCTGTTCCCGCACCTGACGGCGCGGCAGAACATCATGGAAGCGCCGCGCCGGGTTCTCGGTCTCTCAGCCGCCGAAGCCTCGCAGCGCGCCGAGCGCCTGATGAAGCAGGTGGGGCTTGCCGACAAGGTCGACACCTATCCCGGCGCGCTCTCCGGCGGGCAGCAGCAGCGCGTTGCGATTGCGCGGGCGCTGGCGATGGAGCCCGCCGTCATGTTGTTCGACGAGCCGACCTCGGCGCTCGATCCCGAGCTGGTCGGCGAGGTTCTCGACGTGATGCGTTCGCTTGCCGACTCGCACGCCATGTCGATGATCGTCGTCACCCATGAAATCGGCTTTGCCCGCAGCGTCGCCGACCGCGTCATGTTCATGGATGGCGGGGTCGTCGTGGAGCAGGGCAGGCCGCAGGACGTGCTGGTAAACCCCGCGCATGAACGCACCCGCGCCTTCCTGCGCAGAATTCTCGAGTAAACTCTGGAGTCAACATGCTCTCCCCATCCTCTCCGTCTTTCCTCGGCGCTGAAAGCAGCGCCGATCCCGCTGGCGTCAAAACGCCCTATGCCTTTCTCGGCATACCCTACGGCCCTTCCTACGAGGCGTGGGAATTGTCGGCGGCGGCCGATGGCGCGGACAAGGTGCGCGCCGCGGCCATGGCGCATGCCTATACCCGCTTTCTCACGCACTGGAATTTCGATATCGGCGAGCCGCAATTCGAGGATGGCAGGCCGAACCTGACCGATCTCGGCAATGTGACGCCCAATGTGCGCGATCCCGAGCGCATCGTCGAGGATGCGGCCGCCGTGCTCGTCCCGCTCGTCAGCGCCGGTGTGGTTCCGGTGGTGATCGGCGGCATGGATTCGGTGCCGCCCATGCTTGTCGCGCCCTTCGAAGGGCAGGAGGAGATCAATATCCTCCAGATCGACGCGCATATCGATTTTCGCGACGAGATCAACGGCCGCCGCGACGGCTTTTCCAGCCCGATGCGGCGCATCCGCGATTTCTCCTGCGTCCGTGATCTCGTTCACGTCGGAACCCGTTCCATCGGCAGCGCCCGGCGGGAGGAAGTCGAGGCGGCGCTGAAGGCTGGCAACCGGATCGTGACGGTCTGGGATGTCCATGAAAATGGAGCGAAATCCGTGGCGGAATCGCTCGATCTTTCCCGCAGATGGGTCGTTTGCCTGGATTGCGACGGCATGGATCCGTCCGTCGCGCCGGGCGTCGGCGCAATCGAACCGGGCGGGCTGACCTTCATCCAGACATCGATCCTGCTGAACCATCTTGCCCGCAACAACCGGCTGGCGGGCATCGTGTTCACGGAATTCCAGCCCGCCAGGGATGTGAATGGCGCAACCGCGCACGCCATCACCCGCATGATCCTCAATATTCTCGGGCTGCAACGGCAGCCGGAGCGGATCGGTTCGAAAGCCTAGTATTCGCGTTGTCAGGGCCGCATTTTTCCGATGCGGCCTTGCCGGGCTACGTCTGCCCGAGATGGTTGATGTCGAACCGGAGGGCCGCAGCGATCCTGCGGATGCGGGCCTCATCCCTGTCGGCGCCGTTTTCGACCGCCGCGATTTCGGCCGATGTCAGGCCGGATGTCTCCGCCAGATCGTCGACGCTGTAGCCGACCTTCTCTCTGGCCTGCTTCAGAATGTGTCCGATACCGCCGACAAAGGCAGTCTCGATGTTGGAACCATTGAATTCACGTATGGATAGCGTCAATGCGCCACTCCTTCTCAAAACCGCACGAGAGATCGCGCGTCAGGGTGGTCAATCACCGTTTGGGAGATCCGGCGGTGAAATCCGCCGCACACCCAATATAAACAAGCGGGGGCCA
>JBDHTA010000187.1:0-7696 GCA_039808465.1 Rhizobiaceae bacterium
GAGGGATTGCCGGGCCGGCGGCTGTTCGGCGCAACGCCTCTTCCCCATTGATTGGCCAAGACTATCACCCGGAACGCGGTTTCACTCTTCTCTGAGGTAGCGCGATTTGGCGGGTGGCGCAAGCAAAGGCCCGGCGCGAAATTTCACGCAAGGATAACAGCGGCAATGGAATTTTACGATCCGGCGTTGAAACTCTTGATCGTGGCTACCGTTATCCCCACATCATGGACTGAAAGGAACAAGCCATGAAACAGAGCAACGCCAAGTTCAACATCGGTGAAGTCGTCCGTCACCGGGTTTTCCCGTTCCGCGGTGTTGTCTTCGATGTCGATCCGGAATTTTCCAACACCGAAGAATGGTGGAACGCCATCCCGGCCGAAATCCGTCCGCGCAGGGACCAGCCCTTTTACCATCTGCTCGCGGAAAACGACGAGACGGAATATGTCGCCTATGTCTCGGAACAGAACCTGATGGCCGACGAAAGCGGCGAGCCGCTGCGCAACCCGCAGGTCATGCAGATTTTCGATCCGCAGGACGCCCGGCATTACCGGCCCAAATTCACCGTCGCGCATTGACGGAATAATCCCATCGTCCTCCCAAGACGAAAAAAGCCCGGTCAGAGATGACCGGGCTTTTTCTTGCAGCTTTTCAGCCGGAATTACTGCTGGGTCGCGGCCTTCTGGGCGTCTTCCAGCTTCTTGCGGGCTTCCTCGGCCTTCTTCTGCATGCCTTCTTCCAGGCTGCGCTGGCTTTCGGCGAGCTTGGACTGCGACATAGCTTCGCCATCATAGGCGCCGGTGAAGCCTTCCAGCGAAATCTTGATCGGGTTCGGGGCGCGGCGGAAGTTGATCGAGGTGAACACGACCTCGTTGCCCTTCTTCAGCGAAGCAATCATGGCGTCGGTCAGGGCGACTTCGGCGGTGCAGCGGTCGGGCAGGCAGACGGCGTAATCGAGCTTCTGGCCCTTGCCGCCATCGATCTGCATGACGACGCCCGGCGGGATCAGGCGCGCGGAGGGAACGGAAACCTGAAGCAGCTTGCGGTTGACCTTGCCTGCGACGGTGATGATGCCGACGGCGGTGATCATCTGGCCGTTATTGGCGCGCAGAATGTTCTGCACCGCACAGATGTCGTTGTCTTCCTGCTTGCTGCACGTCTTGAACCAGCCGAGCGGCGGCTGGCCCGCGGCGGCCTGCGCGTGGGAAATGGAGGGCAGCGAAGCCGCTCCGAAAGAGAATGCGAGAGCCGACAGCGCGGCGCGCGAAAAAGTGGTTGCCTTGATCATCATCACGAAGTCCGTCTCCTGAAATCCGGCGCCGGGACGGTTCTTCACCGATCCAGACTGATTTGGTCGTCCCGCCGTCACCTGTCGCGCAAATGAGGCAAATACATGACCCCGGTCATGGCACCCTGTTACATTGCCGCAGGCGGGATATCCAGCTTTTCTTTGATCCGGCGATGTATTCCGGCGACATTTTTTCACGTTGAAGGCGCTTTTGCGGCGCCACAAAAGCAACGATCCGGCGATATTTCCGCCGCCCGTGCTTTTATGATACAGCGCCTTCACGCTGTGGCCACCTTCGGATGCGACGGGTTAGGGGGTTTCCGCCTTTCCCCGAATCGCGGAAACGCTCTAACTCACTGTTTCCACGCATTTCCGGACGCAAAACCGCTGCGCGCTTCTGCTGGAAATGCTCTAACATACCCGGCAACGGATTCGGCCTTCGCGGCTGCATGACATCGAAGGAAAATTCATCTGTGCGGCGCCTGCTTGTTGCCCTTCTTACTTCGCTTTCGCTCACCGCGCC
Source organism: Rhizobiaceae bacterium (assembly GCA_039808465.1). GTDB lineage: Bacteria > Pseudomonadota > Alphaproteobacteria > Rhizobiales > Rhizobiaceae > Metarhizobium. The sequence goes on from JBDHTA010000187.1 coordinate 1,809, forward strand.
GCTTGCGGCCGAACCGCTGCACGGCATCGCCATGCATGGCGAACCGGCGCTGCCGGCGGATTTCAGGCATTTTCCCTATGTGAACCCGCAGGTGAAGAAGGGCGGGCGCATCACCTATGGCGTGGTCGGCACCTTCGACAATCTCAATCCCTTCATCCTGAAAAGCATGCGCACCACGGCGCGCGGCATGTGGGATCCGCAATTCGGCTCCATGCTGTTCGAATCGCTGATGACCCGCTCCGCCGACGAGCCCTTCACGCTGTACGGATTGCTGGCCGAATCGGTGGAATGGGACGATTCGCGCAGCTTCATCCAGTTCAACATCAATCCGAAGGCGCGCTGGTCGGACGGAAAGCCGGTGACGCCCGAGGACGTGATGTTCACCCTCGAGCTGCTGCGCGACAAGGGCCGCACGCCCTTCAGCCGCCGCATGGAAGCCGTCGAGCGGATGGAGAAGGCCGGGGAGCGCGGCATCCGCATCATCTTCAACGACAAGGCCGACCGCGAGACGCCGCTCATCCTCGCCGCCTATACGCCGGTGCTGCCGAAGCACGCGACCGATCCGGAACGCTTCGAGCAATCGACGCTGACGCCGCCGCTCGGCTCCGGCCCCTATAAAATCAAGAGCATCAAGCCCGGCGAGCGTATCGTCTACGAGCGCGATCCGGATTACTGGGGCAAGGATATCCCCGCCAAGGTCGGCATCGACAATTACGACGAGATCACCGTCGATTACTTCCTTCAGGAAAGCACGCTGTTCGAGGCCTTCAAGAAGGGCGAGGTCGACATCTATTTCGACGGCAATCCCAGCCATTGGGACCGGGCCTACGATTTCCCGGCCGTCACCTCGGGCGCGGTCATCAAGGACGTGTTCCAGCCGAAGCTGCCGACGGGCATGCTGGGCTTCGTCTTCAACACCCGCCGCCCCTATTTCGCCGATGCGAAGGTGCGCAAGGGCCTGTCGCTGATCTTCGATTTCGAATGGGCCAACCGCAACCTGTTCGAAAACGCCTATACGCGCACGCAAAGCTACTGGCAGAATTCCGATCTCTCCAGCCTTGGCCAGCCCGCCAGCCCGCTGGAGCGGGAGATGATGGGCGGCATCGTCAAGCGCATCGATCCGGCGGTGCTGGACGGCAGCTACCGCCTGCCGGTCACCGATGGCTCGGGCCGCGACCGCAAGGTGCTGAAACAGGCGCTCGGCCTGCTGCGCGAGGCCGGATACACCATCCGCGACGGCCGCATGGTCGATGCCGAAGGCAGGCAGCTCGCCTTCGAGATCATGACGCAGAACGCCGATCAGGAGAAGCTGGCGCTCGCCTACCAGCGGTCGCTGAGGGCGCTCGGCATCGCGCTGTCGGTGCGCACCGTCGACGATTCGCAGTACCAGAACCGCACGATCAGCTTCAATTTCGACATGGTGGTGAAAAGCTTCACCTCGTCGCTGTCGCCCGGCATCGAGCAGGTGTCGCGCTGGGGCTCGCTTGCCCGTGACCGGCAGGGCAGCGAAAACTACGCGGGCACCGCCGACCCCGATATCGACCGCCTGATCGACAACATGCTGAAGGCGCGGACCGCCGAAGGCTTCCAGGCGGCGGTGCGTTCCTTCGACCGCATGCTGATTTCCGGCAGCTATTTCGTGCCGCTCTACCATCTCGGCCAGCAATGGGTCGCCCGCCGCAATGTCATCGGCCGCCCGGAGACGATGCCGCTCTACGGCTATCAGTTACCGGCGTGGTGGGACGCGCGGGCCCAATAAGCGGTTGAAGCGCCCCGCGCCCCGGCCTACATCAAGGTCATGACATCCGCTTTCAGGAAGGACAACGACATGGAAACCGTCACCATCGATATCGTCTCCGATGTCGTCTGCCCCTGGTGCTATCTCGGCAAGGCGCGGCTGGAAAAGGCGCTGGCCGAGGTGGCGGGCGAGGTTACCGCCGAAATCAACTGGCGGCCCTACCAGCTCAACCCCGATTATCCGCCTGAAGGCGTCGACCAGCAGGCGGCGCTCGCCGCCAAGCTGGGCGGCAAGGAAAACATGGACCGCGCCCACGAGACGCTGCGGCTGCTCGGCGAGGAAGTCGGCATCCATTTCAATTTCGACGCCATCAGGATCGGCCCGAACACCATGGATGCCCACCGCCTGCTGCTCTGGGCCCATACCGAGGGGCGCGAGGCGCAGAACCGCGTGGCGGGCCTGCTGTTCAAGGCGAATTTCGAGGAAGGCCGCAATGTCGGCGATCACGCGGTGCTGCTCGATATCGCCGCCGAAGCCGGACTGGAGCGCGCCGTCATCGAGCGCCTTCTCGCTTCCGACGCCGACAAGGACATGATCCAGAAGGAAATCGATCAGGCGGCCCGCATGGGCGTCAGCGGCGTTCCCTTCTTCGTGTTCGAGCAGAAATACGCCGTCAGCGGCGCGCAGACGCCCGAGCTTCTGGCAGGCGCGCTCAAGGATATCGCCCGCATGAAGGCCGAAACACGCAAGGCTGCCCACTGAAAATAGCGTATGACGAACGGCATTTTCGACGGTAAGAAAGCCGTTCTTTCCGCCCGATCATCGTGACGCGCAGCCCCCTGCCGGACACGGACGGCATCTTCGTCATCCGGAGTTTTTCCCGTGTCCGCAGACCATAGCCTGAAAGGGGCAGTGCTTGCCTTCGCGGCCTTTGCCGCCTTTTCCTTCAGCGATGCCAGCATCAAGCTGCTCGAAGGCACGCTCAGCCCCTATGAAACCGCGTTTTTCGGCGCCGTCTTCGGGCTTGCCGCCCTGCCCTTCCTCATCAAGTCCGGCGACCGCTGGAGCGACGTGGTGCGCAGCACCAACCGGCCGCTCTGGCTGATCCGATTCGTCTGCGCCGCGGTCAGCGCCATCGGCAGCGTCGTCGCCTTCACGCATCTGTCGATGCCGGAAGCCTTCGCGCTGATCTTCCTGCTGCCTTCCTTCGTCACCATCATGTCGGTGATCTTCCTCAAGGAAAACGTCGGCATCCGCCGCTGGTCGGCGGTGCTGGTCGGCTTCATCGGCGTGCTGGTGGTGCTCAGGCCCGGTTTCCGCGAATTGTCGATCGGCCATCTCGGCGCGGTGGCGGGCGGCTTCGGCGGCGCGGTCTCCATCGTCATCTTCCGCGCCATGGGGCCGAAGGAGAAGAACATCTCCCTTTACGGCGCGGGCGTCTTCGGCTGGATGAGCATTACCGCCGTGCTGATGATACCGGGCTTCGTGTGGCCGACGCCGGAGCAATGGCTGTATCTGGGCGGCTTCGGCCTGCTGGCCGCCCTTGCCAACGTGCTGCTGATGCGCGCCGCAACCCATGTCGAGGCGGGCATCATCGGCTCCATCCAGTATAGCCAGATGCTGTGGGCGATCCTGCTCGGCACGCTTCTCTTCGGCGATTCCGTCGACATGCCGACATGGGCGGGCATCGTGCTGGTCATCGCCTCGGGCATGCTGACGCTGATGCGCGAGCGCAAGCGCGGCACGCCGCTGCCGCCTTCCGTGGCGGCGACGGACAGCCAGGCGGCCGTCGCCGTGACGCCGGACGAGGAAAGCTGATCAGCCCAGCTTCGGGCGCAGGCGAATCTGCGTCAGCACCGAATTGGCGATGAAGCAGGCATCGTGGGCGCTGTGATGCAGCGCCTGAAACTGCGCCGCGTTGCATGGCGTTTCCGCGGCAAAGCGCACCTCGGGCTGCAAGGTCACCTCGATCATCGCCAGCTTGCCCTCGGCATTGCGGGCCATGATGCCCTCGGCCATGTCCTCGTAGCTTTCGACGCGCAGGCCAGCCTTGGCCGCCAGCGACAGGAACCACAGCATATGGCAGGAGGAGAGCGAGGCGACGAAAGCCTCCTCCGGATCGACCGCCGCTTCCACCGATTGCGGCAGCGGCACCACATGCTTCGATGACGAGGCGGGCACGGTGATATTGCCGTCGAAATGCCAGAGATGGGCGCGGGAATAGCGGTTGTCGAGGAAATCCTCGCCTTCGCCGCGCTTCCATTCGATCGTCGCCGTATAGGTTGCCATCCCGATTCTCCCGATTTCAGACTCTGTCATTTTCAGGGATAAGGCAGGATGGCGCCACTCATTTTTTATCGATGAGCCCCGCAAGCTGCGTCATGATCATCGCCGCGCCCGCCAGCCGCTTTTCCGGCGTCGGCAGGTCGCGGTTCAGGAACAGGCTGTGATCGGGCCGGATCTTGGCAAGCGTGCCCTGCCTGGCGATATAGCCGACCAGCGCCGCCGGATCGGGAAACTCCCTGTTGCGGAACTGCACGACGACGCCCTTCGGCCCCGCCTCCAGCTTCTCGACATTGGCCTTGCGGCACAGCGACTTGACATAGACGATCTTGAGCAGGTGCTGCACTTCGATCGGCAGCGGCCCGAAACGGTCGATCATTTCCGCGCCGAAGGCGTCGATATCCTGTAGCTCGGTGATTTCGCCCAGACGGCGATAGAGACCGAGGCGCAGATGCAGATCCGGCACATAATTGTCCGGGATCATCACCGGCGTGCCGACGGAGATCTGCGGCGACCAGCCGCTGTCGATCACTTCGTCATCGCCCTTCACTTCGGCCACCGCCTCCTCCAGCATCTGCTGGTAAAGCTCGAAGCCGACTTCCTTGATGTGGCCGGACTGCTCCTCGCCGAGCAGGTTGCCCGCGCCTCTGATATCGAGGTCGTGGCTGGCAAGCTGGAAGCCCGCGCCCAGCGTATCCAGCGATTGCAGCACCTTGAGGCGGCGCTCGGCGCCCGCCGTCAGCACCTTGTTGACCGGCAGGGTGAGCAGCGCGAAGGCGCGCACCTTGGAGCGGCCAACGCGGCCACGGATCTGGTAAAGCTGCGCCAGCCCGAACATATCGGCGCGGTGGACGATCAGCGTGTTGGCTGTCGGAACATCGAGGCCGGATTCAACGATGGTGGTGGAGAGCAGCACATCATATTTGCCGTCATAGAAGGCGTTCATGATGTCTTCCAGCTCGCCCGCCGCCATCTGGCCGTGGGCGATGGCGACCTTCAGCTCCGGCACGTTCTGTTGGAGGAAAGCGTGGATATCGGCGAGATCGGACAGGCGCGGGCAGACGTAGAAGCTCTGGCCGCCGCGATAATGCTCGCGCATCAGCGTTTCGCGGATCACCAGCGGGTCGAAGGGCGAAATGAAGGTGCGCACCGCCATGCGGTCCACCGGCGGCGTGGTGATCAGCGACAGTTCGCGCACGCCGGTCATTGCCAGTTGCAGCGTGCGCGGGATCGGCGTCGCCGAGAGCGTCAGCACATGCACGTCGCTTTTCAGTTCCTTCAGCCGCTCCTTGTGCTTGACGCCGAAATGCTGCTCCTCATCGATGATCAGCAGGCCGAGATTGGCGAATTTGATGCTGGAGCCCAGCAGCGCATGGGTGCCGACGACGATATCCACCTTGCCTTCGGCGACTTCCTTCTTGGTCAGCGCCAGTTCCTTGGAGCCGACGAGGCGCGACGCCTGCGCCAGCCGCACCGGCAGGCCCCGGAACCGCTCGGAGAAAGTCCTGAAATGCTGGCGGGCGAGCAGCGTCGTCGGCACGACGACGGCGACCTGAATGCCGTTCATGGCGGCGACGAAGGCGGCGCGCAGCGCCACTTCCGTCTTGCCGAAGCCGACATCGCCGCAGACGAGGCGATCCATCGGACGGCCCGCGCCCAGATCATCGCGCACCGCCTCAATGGCGTTCATCTGGTCGTCGGTTTCATCATAGGGGAAGCGGGTGGCGAATTCGTCGTAGAGGCCATCCGGCGTCGTCAGAACCGGCGCGTGGCGCATCATGCGCTCGGCGGCGATGCGGATCAGGCCGTCGGCCATGTCCAGAAGCCGCTTCTTGAGCTTGGCCTTGCGCATCTGCCATGCGCCGCC
>JBDHTA010000188.1:0-7645 GCA_039808465.1 Rhizobiaceae bacterium
ACGAGTTCGAGAAGCTCGGCGTCGTCAACCTGGTCGACTTTGTTCAGGAACACGACGATGGCGGGAACGCCGACCTGACGGGCGAGCAGGATGTGCTCGCGGGTCTGCGGCATCGGGCCGTCGGCGGCCGAGCAGACCAGGATCGCGCCGTCCATCTGGGCGGCACCGGTGATCATGTTCTTGACGTAGTCGGCGTGGCCGGGGCAGTCAACGTGGGCGTAGTGGCGGTTGGCCGTCTCATACTCGACGTGCGCCGTCGAGATGGTGATGCCGCGCGCCTTTTCTTCGGGCGCTGCGTCGATCTGGTCGTAGGCCTTGAATTCACCGAAGAACTTCGTGATCGCCGCCGTCAGCGACGTCTTGCCGTGGTCGACGTGGCCGATCGTGCCAATGTTGACGTGCGGCTTCGTGCGCTCAAATTTACTCTTTGCCATTTGAATGCTTCCTGTGGATCGCTAAAAGGACACCCGACGACCGGGTTTGGTGACGCCGTTTAAGGCTTTCGCAACGAATGCGCAAGACTTAAATATCGGCCGCAATACGGGAATGCGCGCGCAAGCGCCATCCGAAAATCCTCTCCCATGCCGATCCGGCCGTAATTTGTTCTGGAAACAGATTCTCCCGGCGTCACGGACGGCGGCGGGAGAGCGTTGATTTTCAAAATAAATCAATTGGATATTCCGGAAAAGCGTAGTGGCGCATTAACCCGGTTCTCGCGGCAACCGGCCGGGGACGCCGTCACGGCAGCGGCGATGAACCGGCGGTCATGCGGTCAAGGCCCGGATACGTTCCAGCAACGCGCCGGACACCGCGATTCCCTCACGGGCGCTCGCCTCGCGCATCCGGTAGCGCCGGTCGCCGGGCAGGCGCGCGCCCTGAGCGGAGAATCCCTGAAATACGGATTCGGCGTGATCATCCGCATTCGCGCCGCCGAGCATATCGGGCGAGAAGGCCAGCAGCAATTCGCCATGACAGGGAGCGGCGCTGGCGCCCGCATCGAAATCCTGAGACTGGCGGCTGGTGCGGTCTCCGATCAGCGGACCGGCCATCAGCTCGATCATGGTCGCGATCGCCGAACCCTTGTGCCCGCCGAAGGGCAGCATCGCCCCCGCCAGAACCTCGGCCGGATCGGTGGTCGGCTCGCCATGCGCGTTCACGCCCCAGTCACCGGGAATCGCCTTTCCGGCGTTGCGGTGCATGGCGATGTCGGCGCGGGATGCCGCGGAGGTCGCAAAGTCGAAGACATAGGGCGGCCTGCCCTTTCGCGGCCAGGCGAAGGCGAGCGGATTGGTGCCCAGCACGCCCTTCGTCCCGCCCGCAGGCGCAACCCAGGCATGGGTGGGGTTCATCGACAGGCCGACCAGACCGGCCTCGGCGATGCGCTCGACCAGCGGCCACAGGGCCGTCGAATGGAAGCCGTTGTTGACCGCAAGCAGACCGATGCCGGTCTGCCGGGTTTTCTCGATGAGAACCGCGATGCCCCTTTCGGCGGCCAGACATGAAAAGCCGAATTGGGCGTCGATCCGCACCGCCGCCGGAGAAACGCTTTCCGGCACGGGATCGGCCTGCCGGTTGAACCGGGGGTGCCCCATCGTGTCCAGCGTTCCCGGCAGGCGCTGCAAGCCGTGAGACCAGCTGCCGTCACGTTGCGCCGCCACCAGAACCCCTGCGAGGGAACGGGATTGCGGCGCGTTCAGGCCGTGCGAAAACAGGAAATCCGTTGCCAGCGCCAGAAGTTCGCTTTCCGGTAGCCTGATGTCCAAAGCCATTGCGTCTCTATTCCAAACAATTCACGCAAACGAATTCGCGTGAAAACCTCTCACAGCCTGCCAACCGCCAGCATCCGTTACCGGCAGGCGCCAGCGCGCCTAACCGGCGAGCACCTTCAACGCCTCGGCATGCAGCGCCTCGTCACCGGCGGCGGCGACACAACCTTTCCAGGTGATGTCGAGGGGCTTGCCCTGCCAGTCGGTGACGATGCCGCCTGCGCCTTCGATGATGGCGGTGGGCGCAAAGAGATCGTAGGCGTCGAAACCGGCGTCGATGGCGATATCCGTGCGCCCGCGCGCCAGGCAGGCATAGCTGTAGCAACTGCCGCCGTACTGGGTGAACTGCACCGCATTGTCAAGGCGCGCGAAGGGGGCGCGGTCGGCCTCGGGAATGAAGCGCGGGTTCGAGGAGGTCATGTAGGCATCGGCAAGGGCCGTGCCCTTGCGGCAGCGGATCGGCTTGCCGTTATGCCAGGCCCCCTGCCCGGAAATGCCGGTCAGGCGCTCGCCCGTCGCCGGAAGGTCGATGACGCCGAGCAGCGGCCTGCCGCCGCGCGCCAGCGAAATCAGCGTGCCATAGACGGGAATGCCCGCCACCCAGGCGGCGGTGCCGTCGATCGGATCGAGCACCCAGACATATTCGGCGTCGAGCCCCTCGCTGCCATATTCCTCGCCCATGATGCCGTGATCGGGAAATGCCGCATTGATCTGCTCGCGCAGCCGCGCCTCGACGGCGCGGTCGGTGGCGGTGACGAAGCTCGCATCCTGTTTCAGATCGACGCGGGGCGCCTCCTCGGCCGCTGCCAGAAGCAGGGCGCGGGAGCTATCAGCGATCTTCCGGGCGAAGGCGAGAAAGGTTTCGGTGCTATCGGTCATGACGGATCTCAATGGGCAAGGATTTGTCCGAGGAAGGTGCGGGCACGCTCGGATTTCGGGGCTGCGAAGAATTCGGCGGGGGTGGAGACCTCGACGATCTCCCCCTGGTCCATGAACACGATGCGGTCCGCGACCGAGCGGGCAAAGCCCATCTCATGCGTCACGCAGACCATAGTCATGCCCTCGCGGGCAAGATCGGTCATCACGTCCAGCACTTCGGAAATCATCTCCGGATCGAGCGCCGAGGTCGGCTCATCGAAAAGCATCACCTCCGGGTTCATGCACAGCGCCCGCGCAATGGCGACGCGCTGCTGCTGGCCGCCCGAAAGCTGCGAGGGATACTTGTTCGCCTGATCGGGAATGCGCACGCGGGTCAGGTATTTCATGGCGACCGCCTTTGCCTCCTCCGCCGCCATCCTGCGCACCAGACGGGGCGCGAGCGTCAGGTTCTCCAGCACGGTCATGTGCGGAAAGAGGTTGAAGCTCTGGAACACCATGCCGACTTCGCGGCGCACCAGATCGATCTTCTTCTCGTCGTCGGTCAGCTCCTGCCCGTCGACGACGACGCGGCCGCTGTCATGCTCCTCCAGCCGGTTGATGCAGCGGATCATGGTCGATTTCCCCGATCCCGAGGGGCCGCAGACCACGACCTTCTCGCCCTTGGCGATGCTGAGATTGACGTCCTTCAGCGCGTGATAGGTGCCGTAGAACTTGTTCATCTTTTCGAGGACAATGATATCGGCCATCAGGTTTTTCTCACATGGCGGTTCGCATAGGTCTCTATCAGCGTGAAGCCGGTCTGGATGATCCAGACGAGCACGAGATAGATGATCGTCGCGGCGATGAAGATCTCGTAAGGGGCGAAGGTGTCGGCGACGATGGTGCGGGCAACGCCCGTCATTTCCATCAGCGTGACGGTGGAGGCGAGCGCGGTCGACTTCAGCATGGAGACGATCTCGTTGCTGTAGGCGGGCAGCGCAAGCCGCACGGCAAGCGGGGCGGTGATGCGCGTCGTCCGCTGGAACTTGCTGAGCCCGAGCGCCTTGCCCGCCTCGATCAGCCCCTTGTCGACGCCGAGCACGCCGCCGCGCAGGATTTCCGAGACATAGGCCGCCGTGTTGAGCGACAGCGCGATGACGGAGCACCAGTAGGGCTCGCGCAGGATCGGCCAGAGCACGCTCTGCCGGATGAAGCCGAACTGCGGCAGGCCGTGATAGATGACGAAGAGCTGCACCAGCAGCGGCGTGCCGCGGAAGAAGTAGATGTAAGCCTTGGCGGGCCAGATCAGCCATGCCCGGCGCGAAAGCCGCATCAGCAGGATGCCGACGGCAAGGACCAGCCCGAACAGGGTGGAGACGGCAAGCAGGTTGAGCGTCAGCCCCAGGCCCTGCAATATCTTCGGCAGGCTGACGGCGATCAGCGAAAGGTCGAAGCTCATCGCGCACCTCTCAGATGGCGGTTGGCGCGCTGCTCCAGCCAGCCGACGGCAAGGGTGATCACCGTGGTCATTGCCAGATAGATCAGCGCGACGGTCATGTAGAGCAGGAAGGGTCGGTGCAGCAGCGAATTGGCCATCTTGGCGACGAAGAGAATCTCTTCGAGGCCGATGATGGAGACGAGCGCCGTGTCCTTCATGATGGACAGCATGTGATTGCCGAAATTCGGCAGGGCGAGCCGCCACATCTGCGGCACGCGCACATAGCGGAAGATCTGGTGGCGCTTGAGGCTGAGCGCCCTCGCCGCCTCGATCTGGCCCCGGTCGACGCCGAGGAAGGCCCCGCGGAACGTCTCCGTCATATAGGCCCCGACAATCAGCCCGATGGCGATGGACCCGGCCCAGAACGGCGGAAGATCGATGAACTTCACCGAGGGGTCAAAGAGCCGCACGATCTGCGTGAGCGTGATCGCCATGCCGAAATAGAAAAGCAGAAGCACCAGCAGCTCCGGCGCGCCCCGGAACACGATGGTATAGCCCTGGGCGATGCCCCGCAGGATGCGGCTTTTGGAAAGCTTGGCCGAGGCGCCGAGCAGGCCGCAGACGACCGCGATCACCAGGGACACCAGAAAAACCTGCAACACCGTCATCAGGCCGAAGAAGAAGTCGTCCCACCAGCCGTCGAGTATCGACATGCCGTACCTCCATAATCCCTACGCCGATCGGGCGCCGCGCCGAACGCGGCGCCCGCAAGTCATGCTTACTCGCCGACGCCCTTCCAGTTGGAAGGATGGATGGAGAAGGGGAAGTATTTCAGGCTGAATTTTTCGAGCGACCCGTCCTTGATCATCTCTTCCAGAGCCTTGTCGATCTTGGCGAGCAGCTCGTCATTGCCCTTGCGCAGACCGACGCCGACGCCCGGACCGAAATATTCGACCTCGTCGATCGCAGGCGAGACGAATTCGAAACCGGCGCCGTTTTCCTTGCTGAGAAAATCGAGATAGGCCTTCATCGGGTTGGTGATGGCGATGTCGATGCGGCCGTTCTGGAGATCGAGCAGCATCGGCTGGGCGCCGTCATAGAGGGAGATTTCCGCGCCCGGCAGCTTGGCTTCCACCCACTTCGCATAGGTCGAGGCGCGCTCCACGCCGAAACGCAGGCCGTTGAACGCTTCCGGGATCGGCTTGCCCGCATCGTCGAACAGCTTCAGCTTGGCGTCCTTCGAGCCGAGGATGCGGCCGATGGACACGCGGTAGGGAATGGAAAAGTCGATCTTCTGCTTGCGCTCCTCGGTGATCGACATGGAGGCGACGATCAGGTCGAACTTGCTGGCGAGCAGCGCCGGAATCATGCCGTCCCATTCCTGGCAGACATAATCGAGATCGACGCCGATGCGCTCGGCGATGCCCTTGGCCACGTCGACGTCGTAACCCGCCATCTCGCCTTCGGGCGTGCGGTAGTTGAAGGGCGCGTAGGTGCATTCCATGCCCACGCGCAGCGTTTCGGCTTGGGCGGGCAAGGCGGCCGCCAGGCTGACGACGGCGGCGGACAGCAGACCGGTGATGAATTTCATGGCATTCCCCTTCTTTGTTTAAGTCATTCCTTGCGGCGGTCCTCGCTCCGCCGGTGGGGAACGATGCGCCTGGTGAAGAAGCGAGGAAATCCACCTAGGGGATGATGCCTGCCATCACCCTCGGGGTGGATGGAATGTGGCAGGCGGTTGATCTAGCCCTTTGCTATACAGGTGAGAGGAGAGCCCCCATGAAATACGTCCGCATGCCCATCGAGCTGGAATCGCCCGAACAGCTCGGCTACGACACGATCCGTTACAATCTCTCGGAAAGCTCCGTCGCCGACCGCCGCCTCGGCGAGCTGAACCTGAAGCTGGACGATATCCTCCTGTGTTACGGCGACCATCGCGGCGCGCCCGATCTGCGCGGCCTGATCGCCAATGCCGGTGACGGCCTTGGCGCCGACGACGTGCTCGTGACCGCGGGCGCCGCGGGCGCGCTCTTCATCATCGCCTCCTCCATGCTCGACGCTGGCGATCATATCGTCGTGGTGCGCCCGAACTATGCGACCAACCTCGAAACGCCGCGCACCATCGGCGCCGACATGAGTATCGTCGACCTCACCTTCGAAACCGGCTACCGGCTCGATCTCGAAGCGATCGAAGCGGCGATCCGGCCGGAAACGAAATATGTTTCCGTCACCTATCCGCATAATCCGACCGGCGTGATGATCTCCGGGGACGAGATGAAGGCGCTGGTGGCGCTGGTCGAGCGCAAGGGCACCCGCCTGCTCTTCGACGAAACCTACCGGGAAATGACCTCCGGCCCGGTGCTGCCGGTCGCCGCAAGCCTGTCGGACCGGGTCATCAGCGTTTCCTCGCTCTCCAAGACCTACGGCATTCCCGGCATCCGCATCGGCTGGCTGATCACCCGCGACGCCGCCCTGATGGAAACCTTCCTCGCCGCGCGCGAGCAGATCGGCATTTCCGGCAGCACGGTGGATGAGTATATCGCCTATGTCGCGCTCAGCCAGCGTGAGGAGTGGCTGGCCTTCAACAATGCCCGCATCGCCAGCGCCTTCGCCATCGTCAGGGACTGGATCGCCTCCGAGCCGCTGGTCGAATGGATCGAGCCGTCGGGCGGCTGCGTCTGTTTCCCGCGCATCGTGCCCTCCGCCAATGTCGATCTCGCCGGTTTCCACGACAGCCTCTACAGCCGCCACCAGACCTATGTCGGGCGCGGCCGCTGGTTCGAGCAGGACGACCGGCATTTCCGCATCGGTTTCGCCTGGCCGACCGAGGACGAACTGCGCAATGGCCTTGCCGCCATCTCCGCCGCGATCCGCGAAAACCTGAAAGCATGAACGGCAAGGGGGCGAACCGCATTCGCCCCTTTCCTCACAGGTTGAGGCTGCGCAGGAAGGTGGAGAACAGCTCCTGCTGCGTGGAAAGATTGAGCTTGGCATAGAGCTTCTGGCGGTGTGTCTTCACCGTCGCGATGGAAATGCCCAGGTGATAGCTGATCGACTCGCTCGAATGGCCCTTCAGGATCAGAAGCGCCACTTCCCGCTCTCGCGGGCTGAGGAGATCGCGGCCGAAATCGCTGAAGAGATGATCGATCGGGCGGGCCTGCGGAGGGCTTTCGCTGCGCAGCAGATGCGCCCAGAGCCTGCGGAAGATCGCCGCGATCATCGGATGCGCTTCCCGCAGCCGCGTCATGGACGCCTCGCCGAAACCGCCTTCGCTGCGGATGCGCGACAGGCTGATTTCCGCCATCTCGCCATTCGGCAGGTCTATGGCGATCAGCAGTTCCTCCATGCCTTCCGGCCAGCCATGGGTGCGGTACCCCAACTCCTCGTCCTCATGGCGGCGGATATCCATGCCGCGATAGAGATCGGAGCCGAGATAATTGTCCGGCGCCAGATCCCGCATCCGGTAGATGCCTGCGGGCAGCCCGGCGAGATAGGCGTTGTAGAAGGGATTGAGCAGGTAGGTGCCCGCCATGAAAAGCTGCACCGCCCGCTTGGCCTTGGGGCCGGAAAACGTGTCGAACAC
>JBDHTA010000189.1:0-7641 GCA_039808465.1 Rhizobiaceae bacterium
CATACGCCGTTGCGCCGGTTCGGTCGGCTGGCGGGTGGCCGAGCATTTCACCCGCGACTGGGACATCGACAAGAATTACCGCGGCAACGAGATGTTCCGCCCCTCCGGCACCACGCCCGGGCACTGGCTGGAATGGGCGCGCCTCGTGCTGCAACTCTGGTCGCTGGGCGGCAAGCGCCATGACTGGATGCCGGAAGCGGCCAAGGGCCTGTTTTCACAATCCATGGCGCTTGGCTGGGACAGGGAAAAAGGCGGCTTCTTCTACACGCTGGACTGGGACGACGCACCCGCCAAGCGCCTGAAGCTCTGGTGGCCCGCAAGCGAGGGCGCGGGCGCGGCGCATTTCCTCAACCAGCATTGCCCGGATGCCTTCCACGAGCAAAGCTACCGCCAGATCTGGAGCGTCATCGCCAATACCTTCCTCGATCACGATCACGGCGGCTGGCATGAGGAACTGACGGAGGATCTGCGCCCCGCCAACACCATCTTCCCCGGCAAGGGCGATATCTACCACGCTCTTCAGGCCTGCCTCATCCCGCTCTATCCGGCGGATGGCAGCCTGACGAAGATGATCCCGCAAACCGGCGGACGGCTATGACCGCGAAGGGCCGGTTCAGCGGAACCGGCCTTCCCGCCCTTCATGCCGAGGCCAGGTTGACGCCGTCATTGTCGATGCCCAGCATCGCCGCCAGCGCCTCCACCGCCAGCCGGTGATCCTCCCGCTGCGGCAGGCCGGAAACGGTGACCGCCCCGATGCAGCCGGTGCCGCGCACGATGATCGGAAACGAGCCGCCGTGAACGGCGAAATCGGTCTCGGACAGGCCGCTATCGGCCAGCGTCTTGCCGTTTTTCTTCATTGTCAGCCCCAGCCCGTAGCTGCTGCGGAAATAGCGCAGAACCGAATTGCGCTTGCGGCGGATCCAGTTGGCATTGTCCGCCGTCGAGCCCGGCAGCGCCGCATAGAAGGCGGGCATGGAATGCAGCGTCACATCGATGGCGACGCCAAGCCCCCGCGCCCGCGCCATCTCCACCAGGCAGCTGCCGAGCGCCCAGGCGCTATCGAGATCGAAGGCATCGAAACGCAGCTCCGTTTCCTGTCTTTCGATGCGTTGCAGATCCTGCTCCAGCGTCATATGGCCCTCCCGCGCTTCAAGGCGATTGTTCTTGCATGCTCTTCATCGGCGATACACGACGGGATGTAAAGCCATGCCGTTTCCCGCAAAAATTTCGGGAACGAATGGATCGTTTTCACAAAAGGCGCGTTCCCCTCCTGTCCAATCAAGGAGGAATACCATGATCAATGCTTCCGAAATCAAGGAACATGCCGAAGTCGTCGGCGCGGACGGCGTTCATGTCGGCACGGTGGACCGTGTCGAAGGCAGCCGCATCAAGCTGACGAAAAAAGACAGCGGCATGGCCGGTCATGAAGGCCACCACCATTTCATCCCGCTGGATATGGTTTCCGGCGTCGAAGGCGGCCGCGTGAAACTGTCGAAGAACGGCAAGGACGCCATCGGCATGGAGCAGGAAGAAAACGGCAGCCGCATGCACTGAGCCGCGCCTCTGCGAATGCATGGAAAAAGCCCCGGCAGCCTCACCGCTCCGGGGCTTTCGCCATCCCAAAGCCCGCTTCTCCGCCGCGGGCAAGCCCGCCCCATCCGGCCCGAAACGAACCGGACGAAAAAGAGTTCCGCTTCATGAGGCGGAAAGGACGGCGCGCGGGAACATAAACCCGCTTGAAACGTTCGGCATGCGGGAAACGAGGAGATCTCCATGCAACCCCATTTCACGCCGGAAACCACCGGCATACGCTGGACGGTGCCCGTCGATATCCGCATACCCGAAGGCGGCCACCGGGTTTTTCATGGTCCTTGCGAGGCGCTGTGCTATCTGGTTCACGAATGCCACACGCTGAGCGGCCTCACCTATGAAACGGCCAAATCCGCCTGCATCGAAGCGCTGCGCCACACCCGCGATGCCGAGGAGGCCCGGCAGGCCTTTCTGGATGCGGTAGCCGACGAGCACGTCGCGCGCCATCATTGAACCCGGTCCGGGACCGGAGACCGGGGCTGGCCCGCCGCTTTCCGCCACCCGGATAGCGGCAAGGGAGACGCATCGCCTTCCTCGCGGCCGAACCTAAACGGCGGATGAACGGCAGGTTCCATCCGCATTCAGCTTCCCTCCCCTAATGTCTCACCATCGGCGCCGCACTTCAGAACCGGCGCCGTGAAGGTGAACATGATGATGAAACGAAAGCTGATGACAGGCCTGCTGCTGATCGCCGCCTGCCTCACCGCCAATCAGGCGGCGGCGGAATGGCGCCCCGCCCCGGCCGGCGATATTCCGGTCGCCTTCGCGGGCCGGGTGATGGAGCAAGGCATGGCGATCCGCAACGATCGCAGACGGGGATGGCGGGGCTCACGCGGCTGCGCGCCGCTTGCCGCCTTCGGCCATGCCAGGCGGGAAGGCATATCCCGCCCTTCTCTCTCCGATGCCAACCGCAGACGCGTCGTCATCGAAGGCAATGGGCGATTCGGCTGGGGCCGCATGGTCTTCGCCAATACGCCGGGCTGCCCGTTAATCATCCGTTAGCCATGGCATGACATTCACCAATTCCTGCCATGAAACCCGCATAGACCGCACCAGTCATTTCCCGCTTTCCCAAGGAGAACCGCAGATGTTCAAATTCGTCAGAAATACCGCCGTCGCCGCCCTCGTCGCGATCACTGCGCTGCCGATGACGGCAAGCTTTGCCTCTGCCGGTCAGGACGCCGTCTACGGCAGCTTCGAGGTGGCGCAGGGCGGCTGGGGTCATGGGCGCCCGCATCGCGGTTGCAGCCCGCGCATGGCTGAAAACATCGCCCGCGATTACGGCCTGCGCCGCGCCCAGGTGACCAATATCACACCGCGCCGCGTGGTCGTGGAAGGCCGCAAGCGCGGCGGCTGGGACCGCATGGTTTTCGCAAACGTTCGCGGCTGCCCGCTGCTGCGCCGCTGATCGCCGCGCCGCCCTGCCCTCAGAAAGCCCTTCGCCGCGCACCGGCGAAGGGCTTTTCTTTTTTGGCGCCGCCCCCTTGAACGCAAACCGCCGCGGACCATGCGATCCGCGGCGGCATGACGGGCCAATGGCCGGAAGGCTTACTGATCGAGCGCGAACACGATGCTGACATTGGCCGTATAGCTGGTTTCGCCCTGGGCGATCGGAACCGCGCTATCGGCGGCCTCCTTGGCCATGGCCATGCGAACCATCGGGATCGGCATCGGCCGCCCGCCGCTTTCGGAAATCTCGATCACGCGGCCAAGCTTCACCCCGGCGGCTTCCGCCAGCAGCTTCGCCTTTGCCATGGCATCGGCAACGGCCTCTTTACGCGCTTCGTTCAGCACCTCATCGGGCTTGTCATTGGTGAAATTGATATCGCCGCCCTGATTGACGCCGAGCGTCACCGCCTGATCGAGCAGCGCGCCGAGCTTGCCGAGATCGCGCAGGCGCACCGTCAGCGTGTTCGTGGCCTGATAGCCGACGATCTTCGGGGCCTGCGGCGCATCGTTGCTGGTGGGATAGACATATTGTGGCGAAATGCCGAAACCGGAGGTTTGCAGGTCGCGCTCGGCAATGCCTTCCTTCTTCATGGCCTCAAGCACCGCCGCCATCGCCTTGTTGTTGTCGTCAAGCGCGGCGCGGGCGGTCTCGGCCTGCCGCATGACGCTGAGCGTGACGACAGCCATATCCGGCTTGACCGAAGCGCTGCCTTCGCCGGACACGGTAATCCGGGCCTCCTGCTTCTGGGCGTCGGCAAGTGCCGGCAAGGCGGCGCCGGTCAGAACGCCGAGACTGATGAGGACTGCCGCCATATCGGCTTTTCGTATCAAGCGCATGCTCTCTCCTGTTGTGTGAGGGATAGACTCATTCATTGTTCCGCGATTGTGAAGCGAATGCGGCAATGACTTGAGAATAGCGCGGAATTAGGCTAGAGCCAGATCGCGCCGGGTGCCATTGCCCGGCGGCGACCGGACCAGACCTCCGGCCGGGCCTGTAGCTCAATGGTTAGAGCCGGCGGCTCATAACCGCTTGGTTGGGGGTTCGAGTCCCTCCGGGCCCACCATTTCTGGTCGATATCAAACGGATAGCTGAAACGCATGACGCATCGAAAATCGCATTATGGCGAGGGCAGGCTGTTTGCCGTGGCGCCGATGATCGACTGGACGGATACCCATTGCCGGTATTTTCATCGTCAATTGTCGCGCAAGGCCCTGCTCTATACGGAAATGGTGGTCGCCGACGCGATCATCCATGGGCCGCGCCAGCGTTTGCTCGGTCATCATGCCGAAGAGCATCCGGTGGCGCTTCAGCTTGGCGGGTCCGATGCGGGCAAGCTTGCGGAAGCGGCGCGCATCGCCGCCGATTTCCGCTATGACGAAATCAATCTCAATGTCGGCTGTCCCTCCGATCGCGTGCAATCCGGCACCTTCGGCGCCTGCCTGATGCGCGAGCCGGAAACGGTGGAGCGCGCCGTTGCCGCCATGAAGCAGGTGAGCGATGTGCCCGTCACCGTCAAATGCCGCATCGGCGTCGACGATCAGGAGCCCGGCGACGTGCTGCCGGATTTCCTGCGCCGCGTCATCGGCGCGGGCGCGGATGCCATCTGGATCCATGCGCGAAAAGCCTGGCTCAAGGGGCTTTCGCCGAAGGAAAACCGTGAAATCCCGCCGCTGGATTATCCGCTGGTCTACGCCATGAAGCGTGAAAATCCGGATGTGTTCATCGGCATCAATGGCGGCATCGCCGATCTCGATCAGGCGGCTTTGCATCTTGAGCATATGGATGGCGTCATGCTCGGCCGCGCCGCCTACCAGAATGCCTCTATTCTCGCGGATGTCGATCACCGCATCTATGGCGAACCCGCAAAGGCGATGGACTGGAACGGCCTGCGCGACCGGATGATGACCTATGCCGAAGCGCATATGGCGGCGGGCGGCAAGCTGCATCACGTCACCAAACATATGGTCGGGCTGTTTCAGGGCATTGCGGGCGCGCGCCGTTTCCGGCAAATTCTCTCCATGGATGCCAACAGGCCCGGCGCCGGGCCGGAGGTGATCGCCGCCGCCTTCGCCGCCGTCGACCCGGCGGGAGAGCGGGAACTGACCGCCTGAGGGAATACCGGATGTGTGGAAAACGGGGAGATCATCTCCTCACCACATTTTCGTCCCGACTGCGCCCGAGAATAACACCGCTTCGGCTTGATGCCGATGATGCGAGCCGGTACGACTGGAACCGGAGCCGGAAGCAGTTCCAGAAGCGGGCCTTCTCCGTTTCGCTGTGGAATTGCCTGAGAAACGTGAACGTGAAGAAGCAGGTGACGGCGTGATCGACCCCTATGCGATGCTTGGACTGGATCGGGACGCCGAAAGCGAGGCGATCAAGCAGGCCTGGCGCAAGGCCGTGAAGAACGCCCATCCCGACGCAGGCGGCGATATCGAGCATTTCGCCCGCCTTCAGACGGCCTATGATCTGCTGAGGGATCCCGTGCGCCGCAAGGTTTACGACGATACCGGCTACGATCCGCAGCTTGCCGATCCCCGCGATATCGAAGGCGTGCTGATTCTCGAAGCGCTGGTCAACGATTTCATTCTCGACGAGCGCGAGCCGGGCAGCTTCGATCCCGTTGCCGCCATGCGCCGCAAGCTGACCGACGATATCGTCAAGAGCCGGTTTCACATTCTGGAGCTGGAGCGGCATCGCGCCCGCCTGCGCAAGCATATGGACCGCATGGGCCGCCGCCCGGAAACCGATGTGCTCGGCTCCATGCTGCGCGCCCGCAGCCAGTCGATCGCCGATGCGATCCGCAAGGCGGAAGCCCAGATCGACACCATCGAGCACGCCTATACCATGCTGGAGGGCTATAGCTACGAGGTCGAGCGCATCGAAGCCGCCGTCGAGGTCAAGGCCGCGGAATAGGACCGGAGCGCGCTATCGGCCAACCAGGCTGCTGGCGCGAAGCCCCTCCCCGTCAGCGGCCGATAACAGCCCGCGCCGTGATCAATTGCTGGCTTTCTCTACGATCATTTCGCCGAGTTCATCGATCATCACCGTCCAGCTTTCCGGCTCCTTCGCCTGCGGTTCCGTTTTCAGATAGACGGTGGCGAACATGCCGGGCTGCGTGGTGATGCCGGAGGAGCTTTCCGGCCGGATATCCGTCACGAAGGGTTTCAGCCGGTTCAATTCCTCGACCTCGACGCTCGACACCACCGCGACGCCCTCCTCGCCGCTGGCAATCTGCTGGAGATAAATCCGGGCGGTGCGATCCGGCTGGCGCACCGTCACCAGCTTGTAATAGCCTTGGCGCGGCGGCTGATCGCTGGCGGCGGTATCGGCGGTTTCCGTCCAGTAGCCGGTGCTGGTAACGAAGGTAACCGAGGACGGCAGGTTATCGATATCCTCGGCCTTCAAAGGGGCTGCCTGCATAAGCAGCGCAGCCAGAATGGCGCCTATCCGCAGGCGTGACATCATCGGCAAAAGCATGGCGCATGGTCCTGTGCTGAAAGAATGAAGCATATTCAAAGGATACCGGTTTTCACTCGCAAATGCATGAATGAAGAAAGTAGAGCGCGAACCTGACTGAGCCAGAGCGGCGCTATGACGGAAACTGCTCCGCGAGAATACGATCCGACCAGGAGCGGTCGGGATCGGACAGAATCCGCGCCGTCCGGTGCGCAGTCTGGGCGATGCGGACATGGGTGACGGTTTTGGCTTCGGTATAATCGGCCACCGCATTCACGGGACGCTTTTCCGCCTCCAGAATATGGATATCGACGGTGACCTTGTTCGGCAGCAGCGCGCCGCGCCAGCTTCTCGGCCGGAAGGCGCTGACCGGCGTCAGCGCCAGAAGCGGCGCCTCGAGCGGCAGGATCGGCCCGTGAGCGGAGAGATTATAGGCGGTGGACCCGGCGGGCGTCGCAACCATCACGCCATCGCAGACCAGTTCCTGAAGCCGCACCTTGCCATCGATCTCGACACGCAGCTTCGCGGCCTGATGCGATTGGCGAAACAGCGACACCTCGTTGATGGCGAGCGCGATGGTGGTGGTGCCATCGGCATTGGCAGTGGTCATGCGCAGGGGGTGAAACTCGTTGGACACGGCGGCATCGATGCGCTCATGCAGGTTTTCCAGCCGGTAATCGTTCATGAGAAAGCCGACCGAGCCCCGGTTCATGCCGTAGACGCTCTTGCCGGTGTTCATCGTCTGGTGCAGCGTCTGCAACATGAAACCATCGCCGCCCAGCGCGACGATGACATCCGCCTCTTCCGGCGAACAATCGCCATAGTGGCGCACGAGTTCCTCCCGCGCGCTGAGCGCGCCCGCGGCGGTGGAGGCGACAAACGAAAGCTTCTGGCCGGTGCGCAACATATCCCTTCCCCTACCGTCCGGATCTGGTAGCGGCAAAGCTCTGAAAGGACAAGCCATTTGAACCCGCATCCGGTTCGCCCGGAAGCCAGCGGGCGAAAAAACGCCGCTTTGCGGAAAGGTCTTTACATGCCGGGAAAATCTGATAACTGCGTACAGGCTGCCCTTGTAGCTCAGTTGGTAGAGCACCTGATTTGTAATCAGGGGGTCGCGGGTTCGAATCCTGCCGGGGGCACCA
>JBDHTA010000190.1:0-7614 GCA_039808465.1 Rhizobiaceae bacterium
TCCACCTGAACCATGGCGGCACCGAAATGGGCCAGGGCCTGAACACCAAGGTCGCGCAGGTGGTGGCCGATGCGTTTCAGGTCGATATCGACCGCATCCGCATCACCGCGACGACGACCGGCAAGGTGCCGAACACCTCCGCCACCGCCGCCTCCTCCGGTTCCGATCTCAACGGCATGGCCGCTTACGACGCCGCCCGGCAGATCAAGGAACGGCTCATCGCCTTCGCCGCCAGCGCCTACAAGGTCACTCCCGAGGAAGTGGAATTCCTGCCGAACCGGGTGCGCATCGGCGGCGAGACGGTTCCCTTCGACGCCTTCATCCGGCAGGCCTATTTCGCCCGCGTGCAGCTTTCCGCCGCCGGCTTCTACAAGACCCCCAAAATCCACTGGGACCGGGCGAGCGGGCGCGGCCACCCCTTCTATTACTTCGCCTATGGCGCGGCATGCAGCGAAGTCTCCATCGACACGCTGACCGGCGAATATATGATGGAGCGCACCGATATCCTCCACGATGTCGGCAAATCGCTCAACCCGGCGCTGGATATCGGCCAGATCGAGGGCGCCTTCGTGCAGGGCATGGGCTGGCTGACCACGGAGGAATTATGGTGGGACGACAAGGGGCGGCTGCGCACCCATGCGCCCTCCACCTACAAGATCCCGCTCGCCTCCGACCGCCCGAAAGTCTTCAACGTCAAGCTGGCGGACTGGTCCGAAAACGCCGAGCCGACTATCGGCCGCTCCAAGGCCGTCGGCGAGCCGCCTTTCATGCTGGCGATCTCGGTGCTGGAGGCGCTGTCTATGGCGGTGGCGAGCGTTGCCGATTACCGCATCTGCCCGCGCCTCGATGCCCCCGCCACCCCGGAGCGCATCCTGATGGCGGTCGAGCGGCTGAAACAGGCCTGAGGCGGATGAGCCATGAGCGCCGCCGATCTCGACCGCTTTCTCGACGCCCATCCCGCCAGCATCCTGATCGATCTTGAGGAAACCAGGGGCTCGACGCCGCGCGCGGCGGGCACTTTCATGCTGGCGGCGGCGGATGCGATCTGGGGCACCATCGGCGGCGGCCAGTTCGAATACATCGCCATCGACCATGCCCGCGCCATGCTCACCGGGCGCGAGACCCGCGACCGGCTCGATATTCCGCTCGGCCCGGATATCGGCCAGTGCTGCGGCGGGCGCACGCTGCTGCGCTTTGGCCGCATCGATGCCGCCCTTCGCCATGCATTGCAGGGGCGGCTGCAAGCGATGCAGCGGCAGCGCCCGCATGTGGCGATCTTCGGCGGCGGCCATGTCGGCAAGGCGCTGGCGCTGGCCCTCGGCCTCCTGCCGCTCGCCGTCAGCGTCATCGAAACCCGCGCCGCCGAACTCACGGGCCTGCCGGATGGCGTCGAGGCGCGTCTGCTCGCCATGCCGGAAGCCGCGATTGCCGGCCTGCCGCCCGGCTCCGCCGTCATCATCGTCACTCACGATCATGCGCTGGATTTCCTGATCGCCCGCGAGGCGCTCTCCCGGCCCGATCTCGCCTATACCGGCATGATCGGCTCGGCCACCAAGCGCGCCACCTTTTCCCATTGGCTTGCGCGCGAAGGCGGCAGGCCCGGCTGGCTGGAGCGGCTGACCCTGCCGATCGGCGGCGGCATGGTGAAGGACAAGCGCCCGGAAGTGATCGCCGCCATGACCGTTGCCGAAGTGCTGACGGCGCTGGCGCGATGCGAAACCACGATCGAAGCAAGCCGTGCATGACGTGAAATTCCGCTTTTCCGGGCGGCGTTTTTTTCGCAAGCTGCGGAGCAAACAAAAGGAAACGGCATGTACGAATACGCGATAGCCTGGGAATGGCTGGCCTTCGCAGTCCGCTGGCTGCATGTGGTGACGGCGATCGCCTGGATCGGCTCCTCCTTCTATTTCATCGCGCTCGATCTCGGGCTGGTGAAGCGCCCGCATCTGCCGCCCGGCGCCTATGGCGAGGAATGGCAGGTGCATGGCGGCGGCTTCTACCATATCCAGAAATACCTGGTCGCGCCCGCCACGATGCCGGAGCATCTGACCTGGTTCAAATGGGAAAGCTATGCCACCTGGCTCTCCGGCTTCGCGCTGCTCTGTGTCGTCTATTATGGCGGGGCCGATCTCTTCCTGATCGACCGGCATGTGCTGGATGTCAGCCAGCCCGCCGCCATCGCGCTGTCGGTGGCCTCATTGGCGCTTGGCTGGATCATCTATGACCTGCTGTGCAAATCACCGCTCGGCAGGAATATCTGGGGCCTGATGCTGGTGCTCTATGTCGCGCTGGTGGCGATGGCCTGGGGCTATACGCAGATTTTCACCGGCCGCGCCGCCTTCCTGCATCTGGGCGCCTTTACCGCCACGATCATGTCGGCCAATGTCTTCATGATCATCATTCCCAACCAGAAGATCGTCGTCGCCGACCTGATCGCGGGCCGCACGCCCGATCCGAAATATGGCTTCATCGCCAAGCAGAGGTCGCTGCACAACAATTACCTCACCCTGCCGGTGATCTTCTTCATGCTGTCGAACCATTATCCGCTGGCCTTCGCCACCGCGTATAACTGGGTGATCGCCGCCCTTGTCTTCCTGATGGGCGTGACGATCCGCCACTGGTTCAACACCACCCATGCCCGCAAGGGCCGCCCGACATGGACGTGGATCGCGACGCTGATCCTGTTCATCCTGATCATGTGGCTTTCCACCGTGCCGAAGGCGCTGACCGGGGAGCAGGAGCAGGCAGTCTCTCCCTCGTTCCGGAAATTCGCCGAGAACAGCCATTTCCCGGCCGCGAAGGATATCGTGCTGAGCCGCTGTTCCATGTGCCATGCCGTCGAGCCCGTCTGGGACGGCATCCCGCGCCCGCCGAAGAACGTGGTGCTGGAAGACGATGCCGGGATCACCGCCCATGCCCGCGACATCTACCTGCAAGCGGGCCGCAGCCACGCCATGCCGCCCGGCAACATCACCGAAATCACCCCCGAGGAACGCCGCGTGCTGACCGCATGGTTCGAAACCTCGGTGTCGCCGGAGGCGGTGCAATGACCGCCACCCTGCTGCGCGGCCGCACCCTCACCTTCACCCGCGCCCCCGAAAGCCTCGATGACCACGCCAGCTATCGCTACGAGAGCGATGGCGCGGTGCTGCTGCGGGATGGCGTCATTGCCGCAAGCGGCGCTTATGATGCGGTGCGCGCCGCCGCACCCGATGACGTGGAAGAGATCGATCATCGCCCGCACCTCATCCTGCCGGGCTTCATCGATACGCATCTGCATTTCCCGCAGATGCAGGTGATCGGCTCCTATGCCGCCAATCTGCTGGAATGGCTGAACACCTATACCTTCCCGGAGGAATGCCGCTTCGTGGAAAGCGATCACGCCGCCCGCATCGCGTCCCGCCTGTTCGATGAACTGATCCGCCACGGCACCACCACCGCCGCCGCCTATTGTTCCGTGCACAGGACCTCGGTGGACGCCTTCTTCGCCGAAAGCCTGAAGCGCGGGCTCTGCATGGTCGCGGGCAAGGTGATGATGGACCGCAACGCCCCGCAGGGCCTGCTCGACACGCCCGAGACCGGCTATGACGAAACCCGCGGCCTGATTGCCGCATGGCACGGCAAGGGCCGCAATCATGTGGCGATCACCCCGCGCTTCGCCATCACCTCGACGCCGCAGCAGATGGAAGCGGCGCAGGCGCTCGCGCGGGAATTTCCGGACCTGCATATCCAGACCCATCTTTCCGAAAATCTTGATGAAATCGGCTACACCTGCTCGCTCTACCCGGATGCCATCGATTACACCGACATCTATGCCCGTTACGGCCTGCTCGGCCGCAAGACCCTGCTCGGCCATGCCATTCACCTGTCGGACCGCGAAGCCGACGCCATCAGCGAGGCGGGTTCCATCGCCGTGCATTGCCCCACCTCCAACCTGTTTCTCGGTTCCGGCCTGTTTCCGCTGCGCAGGCTGACGCGGCGGCAAAAGCCGGTGCGCATCGCCGTGGCCACCGATATCGGCGGCGGCACCAGCTATTCCATGCTGCGCACCATGGATGAAGCCTACAAGATCCAGCAATTGCAGGGCGAACGCCTCAACCCGCTGGAAAGCTTTCACCTGATGACGCTCGGCAATGCGGAAGCCTTGGGCCTCGAAAACCGCATCGGCACGCTGGAGCCCGGCTCGGATGCCGATCTCGTGGTGCTGAACGCCAGCGCCACCCCGGCCATGGCGCTGAAAATGGAGGTGGTGACGAAGCTGACGGAAGAGCTTTTCCTGCTGCAAACCATGGGCGACGACCGCGCCATCGCCGAAACCTATGTGGCAGGCCGGCCGGCAAAAAGCGGCCTTGCGTAACAAGCGGCCACAGGTGGTAAAATTATTTTACCTCTTGTGGCCGTTTCGCATCTTAACAAGCGCCGGGCGGGCGTGATAAGCCGCCCGCATCATTCATCGCCAAGGGGGTTAAGCATGGGCACGCCGCTTGAAATCAAGGACATCAAGGCGCTGGCGAAGCGCCGTGTGCCGAAAATGTTCTTCGATTATGCCGATAGCGGCGCCTGGACCGAAGGCACCTACCGCGCCAACGAGGAAGATTTCGCGAAAATCAAGCTGCGCCAGCGCGTGCTGGTCGACATGACCGAGCGCTCGCTGGCGACGACGATGATCGGCCAGCCGGTCTCCATGCCGGTAGCGCTGTCGCCGACGGGGCTGACCGGCATGCAGCATGCCGACGGCGAAATGCTGGCGGCGCAGGCGGCGGAGGAATTCGGCGTTCCCTTCACGCTCTCGACCATGAGCATCTGCTCCATCGAGGACGTCGCCTCGGTGACGACGAAACCCTTCTGGTTCCAGCTTTACGTGATGCAGGACCGCGATTTCGTGCTGAACCTGATCGACCGCGCCAAGGCGGCGAAATGCTCGGCGCTGGTGCTGACGCTCGACCTGCAAATCCTCGGCCAGCGCCACAAGGATATCCGCAACGGCCTTTCCGCGCCGCCGCGCTTCACCCCGAAGCATATCTGGCAGATGGCGACGCGCCCCGGCTGGTGCATGAAGATGCTCGGCACCCAGCGCCGCACCTTCCGCAACATCGTCGGCCATGCCAAGAGCGTCACCGACCTCTCGTCGCTGTCGGTCTGGACCACCGAGCAGTTCGATCCGCGCCTGTCGTGGAAGGATGTGGAATGGATCAAGGAACGCTGGGGCGGGCCGCTGATCCTCAAGGGCATTCTCGACCCCGAGGACGCGCAGATGGCGGTATCGACCGGCGCGGATGCGATCATCGTTTCCAACCATGGCGGCCGCCAGCTCGACGGGGCCATGTCCTCGATCGGCATGCTGCCGCGCATCGTCGATGCCGTCGGCCACAAGATCGAGGTGCATATGGATGGCGGCATCCGCTCCGGGCAGGATGTGCTGAAGGCCGTGGCGCTGGGCGCCAAGGGCACCTATATCGGCCGCCCCTTCCTCTACGGCCTCGGCGCGGGCGGCAGGCAGGGCGTGACGACGGTGCTGGAAATCATCCGCAAGGAGATGGACGTCACCATGGCGCTGCTCGGCAAGCGCAACATCCGCGATATCGACAAGAGCGTTCTCGTGCGCGATTGAGCGCCGGGGAGCCCGGTGAAATCCGGGCTCTCAGCTTCCCCGATAGGTGGAATAGCCGTAAGGGGAGAGCAGCAGCGGCACATGATAATGCGCGCCCGCATCGGCAATGCCGAAGCGGATCGGGATGACGTCGAGAAAGGCCGGTTCGGCAAGCGTAACCCCCTGGCCGCGCAGGTAATCGCCCGCATGGAAAACCAGCTCGTATTCCCCCGCGATGAAACTTTCGCCGATCAGCAGCGGCCCGCCATCGACGCGGCCATCGCTGTTGGTCTCCACCGACCGGATTTTCTCCCGCCCCTCGCCCGTCAGGCGGTAGAGATCGATGCGCAGCCCTTCGGCGGGCGTGCCGCGGGCGGTATCGAGCACATGGGTCGTCAGTCCGGTCATGGTGTGGGCTCCGCAATGCTGTAGGGCGTCTCGAAAACATATTCTTCCAGATTGTTTCCCGGCCCTTCGCGGTCCACCACCAGAAAGTCGCTGACATCATTCAGCGCCATCAACGGATGATGCCAGACATTGCGATGGTAATTCACGCCCTGATCCGGCCGGGCGAGGAAAACACGCGGACGCCCCGGCCTGCCTCCCTCATCCTCGGAAACGATCACGAGAAACGGCTGGCCGCCGAGCGGCGAAAAGCTCTGGCTGCCGAGCGGGTGCCGCTCCATCATGTCGAGCGCATAGGGAAAACGGCGCGGCGCACCGCGAAAGATATTGATGATGACGCGCGCGCCCTCGCCCGCCGCCTCCGGCGCCGCCAGCGCATGATGCCGCTCCGTGGTGCCGCCATTGATGAGGCGCATCCGTGCCGGATCGGCCTCGATCACCTCGCCGAACGGCGCGAAGGCGGCCCGGCTCAGCGGTTCGATTTCCAGAAACTCCGCCACGTCATTCCCCCTGAATGTGCCAGTCGATGACGGCGTCCAGCCCCGACACCAGAAGAGGCGCGTCGTTGCGGGCCATCTCCCACACGCGCCGCGTATCGACATCGAAATCATCGTTCAGGATTCGGCCTTGCATGTCCCGCATGGCATCCCAGGAAATCTCGCCGTGATCGGATGCGAAATCGGGGTGCGCTTCGAGAATATGGGTGGCGGCCCGCGACGCCATCAGCAAGCTCATGGCCGCTGCCCGGTTCAGCATGGGGTCGGCGGCGAAGGCGTCATAGCCGATGCCATCGGTTATCCGGCAGGCATCGGCGGCCACATCGCGCATGCGCCTGAGAAGAAGGACAATTCGCCCGGAACTCATATCGGCTTCGCCTCCCCCAGAACAAGATGCCTGATATCCGCCGGAAAATCGCCGGGCACCTTCACATCGACCGGCACGCCCAGCGCCTCCTCCAATTCCCATTCCACGCCGCCCAGCGTCAGCAGCGTGGTCGTCGCGGAGGGGTCGACGAGGATATCGAGATCGCTACCCTCACCGTCCTGCCCCCGCAAGACGGAACCATAGACGCGGGGATTGGAAAGCTGACGCCGGGACACGATGTCCCGGATCACGTCCCGATTTCGCTCCAGCGCATCCGAAGGTCTCATGGCTGTCTCTCACGCTTCCGGCAGCAGCGCAAGCAGCCGCAAAAGCGCGATCTTCTCCACCTCCGCGCAGGCCGTGGCGAATTCCTCCTCGCGGCCATTGCCGATCCGGCGTTCGAAGGCGGCGAGGATATCGTCCCTGTTCAACCCCTTGACGGCGATGATGAAGGGAAAGCCGAATTTCTCCACATAGGCGCTGTTCAACTGCGTGAAGCGGGCATGCTCTTCCGGCGAAAGCCGGTCCAGCCCCGCGCCCGCCTGCTCCCTGCGGCTGTCCTCGGTCAGTTCGCCCGCGATCGCCAGCCTGCCCGCGAGATCGGGATGGGCGCGCAGGACGCCGAGGCGCTCCTCCTCGCTGGCATGGCGGAAGACGGAGGTGAAGGCGGCATGAACGCCCCGCGCCCTCAGCGGCACGAGGATCAGCCCCTCGTCATAGGCGCGCTCGGCGATGAAGGGGGAATGTTCGAACAC
>JBDHTA010000191.1:0-7608 GCA_039808465.1 Rhizobiaceae bacterium
GGCCGCTCTGGCGCACACGTCCTGCTCGCCCCGCCCTTCATCGTCGGCCGGGCCGATATCACCCGCATCGTCGAGCGGCTGGGCGATGCGATCGATGCCGCCGTAAACGCTCTTCCGCACGCATAACCAAGCAAAAGGGGAACTACCATGAAACTGCGTTCTATTCTGTTTGCCGCCTTCGCGTCCGCTCTCGCTTTTTCCCAGAGCGCTCATGCCGAAGATCTGGTGGTAGCCACCGACACGGCCTTCGTGCCCTTCGAGTTCAAGGAGGGCGATAAATATGTCGGCTTCGACATCGACATGTGGGATGCCATCGCCAAGGAAATCGGCGTTACCTACACGCTCCAGCCGATGGACTTCAACGGCATCATTCCGGCGCTCCAGACCAAGCAGGTCGACGTGGCTCTCGCCGGTATCACCATCAAGGACGAGCGCAAGAAGGCGATCGACTTTTCCGATGGCTACTATGACAGCGGTTTCCTGCTGATGGTGCCCACCGACAGCGCCATCCAGGGCCCGGACGACCTCAAGGGCAAGATCCTCGCAACGAAGACCGGCACATCCTCGACGGATTATGCCAAGGAACACTTCAAGGACACGGAGCTGCGCCAGTTCCCCAACATCGACAACGCCTATCTGGAGCTTCAGACCGGCCGTGTCGACGCCGCCATGCATGATACGCCGAACGTGCTTTACTACATCAAGACCGCCGGTGGCGGTAAGGTGAAGGCCGTCGGCGAGCAGATGATGGCGCATCAATACGGCATCGGCTTTCCGAAGGGCAGCGAACT
This sequence comes from Rhizobiaceae bacterium, assembly GCA_039808465.1. Taxonomy (GTDB): domain Bacteria; phylum Pseudomonadota; class Alphaproteobacteria; order Rhizobiales; family Rhizobiaceae; genus Metarhizobium. Next base: position 792 of record JBDHTA010000191.1, read on the forward strand.
GGTGGCCAAGGTCAATACGGCGCTGGCCAACATGAAGAAGGATGGCCGCTACACCGAAATCTACAAGAAGTGGTTCGGCACCGAGCCGAAACTCTGACGCTTGCTTCTTGCAGCATGATCCCGCCGATCCTCGTTCACTCCGGTCGGACCATGCTCTAGCCGGGCGCGCCGGTTCATCTGGCGCGCTCTCCTCACGCCGGAGAGCCAATCCATGGAATTCGACTGGTCCGTCATCGGCGAGGCCATGCCTGCTCTGCTGAGCGGCGCCCGCCTTACCATCCTCATCACCATCGCCGGGCTCGTGGGCGGCCTCATCGTCGGCTTCGTAACGGGGCTGATGCGCGCCTATGGCAACAAGCTGCTCAATGCCATCGCCTTCATCTATATCGAGCTGATCCGCGGCACGCCGATCGTCGTGCAGGTGATGTTCATCTATTTCGCGCTGCCGGTGCTGGCCGATGTCCGCGTCAATCCGATGACCGCCGCCGTCACCGCCATCATCGTCAATGCGGGCGCTTATATTGCCGAGATCGTGCGCGGCTCCTTTCTCTCCGTGCACAAGGGCCTGAAGGAAGCGGGCCTCGCGCTCGGCCTGCCGATGTGGAAGGTGCTGGTCTATATCATCGGCCCGGTCGCCTTCCGGCGCATGATCCCGCCGCTCGGCAACCAGTTCATCGTCAGCCTCAAGGATACCTCGCTGTTCATCGTCATCGGCGTCGGTGAACTCACCCGCCAGGGTCAGGAGATCATGGCCGCCAATTTCCGCGCCGTGGAAATCTGGAGCGCCGTGGCGGTCCTCTACCTGCTGATGACCGGAACCCTGACGCTGATCCTGCGCGTCACCGAAAAGAGGATGCGGATCCTATGAGCATCGTGGAATTTCGAAACGTCACGAAAACCTTCGGCTCCGTCGTGGTGCTGCGCGAGGTCGATCTCAACATCGACAAGGGTGAGGTTGTCGTGCTGATCGGGCCCTCCGGCTCCGGCAAGTCGACGCTGCTTCGCTGCATCAACGCGCTGGAGGAAATCAATGGCGGCGACCTCGTCGTCGATAATATCAGCGTCAAGGCCGGCCGCTCGCAGGTGCGGATGATCCGCCAGGAAGCTGGCATGGTCTTCCAGCAGTTCAACCTGTTTCCGCAGATGACGGCGCTGGAAAACGTCGCTTTCGGTCCCCGCCGGGTGCGCGGCGCCGGACGCGCCGAGGCGCTGGAGCAGGCGAAGGCGCTGCTTGCGAAAGTCGGCCTTGCCGAGCGCGGCCATCACTACCCCTCGGAGCTTTCGGGCGGGCAGCAGCAGCGCGTCGCGATTGCCCGGGCGCTGGCCGTCAAGCCGAAGCTGATGCTGTTCGACGAGCCAACCTCCGCGCTCGATCCGGAGCTTCGCCATGAGGTTCTGCGCGTCATGCAGTCGCTGGCCGAGGAGGGCATGACGATGATCGTGGTCACGCATGAAATGGCCTTCGCCCGTCAGGTCGGCACGCGGCTGATCTTCATGGAGGACGGCAAGATCTCCGTCGACGGCAATCCTGCCGCGCTGCTCGCCAATCCGGAAAATCCACGCTTGCGGGAGTTCTTGCAGCATGTCCACTGACAACCGGCTCGGCTTCATCGAGATTGCCGGAGCGCCGCACGACGTCGGCGTCCAGCTTGGCCGTTTCGGCCGCGAGATCGCGCACCGCCATCTCGTCACCGGTTATGCCTGGGCCTCCGTCATGGCCTGGCGCGACGATCCGCGTGTTGCGGCCATGCGCGGGTTGGCCGAAGCGCGTTTCCCTGTCCACTGGGCGGAACTGCAAGGGCTTGCCGCTGGTCTCGACCTGCCTTTCGGCGATGTCTTCCTGTGGAACTGCCGCGGCGACGTCTGGGCCTTCGCGCCCGACGGCTGCACGACAGTCCAGATACCCGGCGCGGAACCGGTTCTTGCCCATAACGAGGATGGCGATCCCGGCTTTCGTGGCCACTGCGCGCTCGCTCATGTCCGCCCGGAAGGCGGCCGGGCGTTCACCAGCTTCGTCTATCCGGCCTCGATCCCCGGCCATACCTTTGCCGTCACTGAAGCCGGTCTCGTCCAGACCGTCAACAATATCCGCTCGCGCGGCGTCGGCGCCGGTTTGCCGCGCATGGTCCTTGGCCGCGCACTGCTCGATTGCCGCACGCTCGATGAAGCCGCGCATCTGCTGAAGAGCGCCGAGCGCGCAGGCGCCTTCCATATGACGCTCGCCTGGCAGGGCGATCCGCGCCTGCTCAGTATCGAATATACCCATGCGTCCTGTAGCGTGACCGCCGTCGGCCATCCGCAATGCCATGCCAACCACTTAATCCATGACGGCATGAAGGGAGAACGGCAGGTCATCACCGGCTCCTCCCGCTCGCGCCAGCAGCGAGGCGATGTCCTCCTCGCCGGGGCGACCGGTTCAGCGCCGGATCCGCTCGATATCCTTTGGGACAAGGGTGTTGCGCCGCTTCCGATCCATCGCACCCAACCCGACGATCCTGACCACGAGAACACGCTTGCCACGGCTGTCTTCCGGATTGGCGCTCGCTCGATTGCGTGGAAGGTCTACGATCAGGCTGGCGATGCGCCGCGCTTCACGATGGATGGGACGTTGAAACCTGCATAGTCTCTCAATCTGGAGGTTGCCTGTCCGGCATTGGGCCGATCACGATTTCAGCGCATGGATATGCTTTAAAGCCATGACGGTAATTTTGGCGCTGGCGGGTTTACCGATACCGCCGCATGACGCATAAAACATATTACATCACATATGTTTGCCGCATGAATGATCCGCTTCGCATCCTTTTAATCAATCCCGCCTATGTTTCGCTGTCGTCACGCGGCGTCGGCCATCAGATACCCTTCGGCCTGCTCTGCATCGGCGGGCCGCTGATCGATGCGGGCCACGAGGTTGCGCTGCTGGATGCCGAGAGGCATCATCTGACGCCACGGCAAATCGAAGATCGCGTCGCGGCATTCCGGCCCGACATGGTGATGACCGGCCACGCTGGATCGACCCCGGCGCACCCCGCCTGTATCGAGGCGTTGCGCGCCGCCAGACGGGCCTGTCCCCTGGCCGCCACCGTCTATGGCGGCGTCTATCCGACCTATCATGCCAGGAACATTCTGACGGAGGCCGATGCGGTCGATATCATCGTGCGCGGCGAGGGCGAGGCGGTGGCGCTCGATCTGGCGGATTGCCTGAGCCGGGGCGCAGCGCTGGCCGGGGTTCAGGGAATTACCTTCCGGGCTGTGGACGGCACGGTGCATGATAATCCGCCCGCGCCGCTGATCCGCAGGCTGGACGACTGGCGGGTAGGCTGGGAACTGATCGGGGATTGGGATCTCTACCAGTGCTTCGGCCTTGGCCGCGCGGCGATCATCCAGTTCTCTCGCGGCTGTCCGCATCAATGCTCCTATTGCGGCCAATATCAATTCTGGTCGAAATGGCGCTGGCGCGACCCAAGGGCGGTTGCGGCGGAAATCGCCTGGCTGCACCGGACCCACGGGATCAATTTCGTCGATCTGGCGGATGAGAATCCGACGTCGTCCAGGCGGTTGTGGGGCGAATTCCTTGAGGCTCTGGCCGAGGAGAACGTGCCGGTCCGGCTGTTTGCCACAATCCGGGCCACCGATATCGTGCGCGATGCCGACCTTCTTGCCCTGATGAAGCGGGCAGGCATGATCTGCGTGCTGATGGGAATCGAAACGACCGATCCTGCGACGCTGGCCGCGATCCGCAAGGGGTCGACGGTGCGCGAGGACCAGCAGGCGGTCGCGGCCCTGCGCGAGCACGGGATCCTGTCGATGCTGGGCCACATCGTCGGCTTCGAGGAAGAGCGCATGGGCGACTATCTTCGCGCAATCCGGCAGGTTTCGCTTTACGATCCCGACCTGCTGAACGCGATGTATGTGACGCCTCACCGCTGGTCGGACTGGACAGCGGGAAACTCCGGCCGCGTCGTGATCCAGCCCGACCGGGCGAAATGGGATTATCGCAACCAGCTGCTGTCCTCGCGGCACCTTTCCTCGCGGGCGATCTTCTGGATGGTGAAGCTGATGGAGCTTGCGGTCCATGCGCGGCCAAGAGCGTTGCGCCGGGTGCTGTTCCACCCCGATCCCGCGCTTCGAGCGCATCTGCGCTGGTGCTTTCGTTTCAGCTTCCGGGTCTGGCGCGCCGAAATAGCCGAATTTCTCCGCCAACCGCCGGATGACAGCTCGACGCTGACGCTTGCGGAATGGTTCGGACGCAAGCCTTCCGGGAACGGGGCACGCAGCGCAGACACTCATGCAGCGGCCAGCCCGGGCGCGATTCTGGAAGATTCCTGCGGGAAATCCTGAAAGCGCAACGTCATGCGATCACCGCATCGTATCCTTGATTTAGGAATGCCCTCCGCTTTCCCGGCCAGGCGTGATCGGCGGATCGGTTGATATCTGTCAAAGCGCGTGGCCGGGGGATGGTTATCATGGAAAAATGGCGGCTAAGGGTGCAGGCCCGGCCCGTTTCGTTCGTTTCGCTATGATGACTTTGTTGGAGGGGATACGATGACGCAGGGCAGCTACGATACAGGCAACAATGCTGGCGAGGGTGAATTGCCGGAAGCGGCCCGCGCCGGTCTGGCAGACGAACGTATCGCGGCCGCTCAACAGGCTGAACTGGCGGCCTTCCACGGCATCGCGGGAAGCCAGGACGGGATGGCCAGCGAGGGCATCCAGGCAATTATCGACAATTCCGCGCCGGACGACGCGGTCCTTCTGCGTCAGGCATTGGGCCTTCCCAAACCCGGCGGCAAACCGCGCCGGACGAGCGACGAGCTGGCCGACGACTGGCGGGACGGCGGATATCCCTACAAGTTCAAGATGCTGCGGCGGGATTATGAACGCGAGAAATTCGCCTTGCAGACCGAGCTTCTCAAGATGCAGGCCTGGGTCAAGGAAGCCCGCCAGCGGATCATCATCCTGTTCGAAGGGCGTGACGCGGCCGGGAAGGGCGGTGCGATCAAGCGCTTCATGGAGCATCTCAATCCGCGCGGCGCGAGGGTCGTGGCGCTCGAAAAACCGACCGAGGTCGAGCGCGGCCAGTGGTATTTCCAGCGTTACGTGGAGCACCTTCCGACGCTCGGGGAGATCGTGCTGTTCGACCGCAGCTGGTACAACCGCGCTGGCGTCGAACGCGTCATGGGGTTCTGCAACGAGGAGGAATATCGCGAGTTCCTGCACGAAGTGCCGGGTATCGAACGCAACCTCGTGCGCAGCGGCATCCACCTGATCAAGTTCTGGTTCTCCGTCAGCCGTGAGGAACAGGCCCGCCGCTTCAAGGAGCGCAGGGTCCATCCGCTCAAGCAATGGAAGCTTTCGCCGGTCGACCTCGCGTCGCTGGACAAGTGGGATGCCTATACGCAGGCGAAGGAAGCCATGTTCTTCCATACCGACACGGCCGACTCGCCATGGACGGTCGTCAAGTCGAACGACAAGAAGCGGGCGCGTCTGAATGCGATGCGTTATGTCCTCCACGCCATGCCCTATACCGGCAAGGACGCCATGCGGATCGGCCGCGTCGACGACCTGATCGTCGGGCGCGCCAATGCGATCCACGAGCGCGGCGAATATGATTCGAACGGGGGCTGGGGCAACCGGAAACCGGCGGATTGAACCGGCAGGCGGCACGGCTCCCGTGCCGCGATATCAGGGGCTGCAAAATTGCAGAAGCGGGCTTAACCCCAGAGAGAATCAGTATAATTCAATTCAGGGGTTGCGGAATCTCCTGTTTCTGTTTGCTCCAGAACGCCTGCTGCCGTCGGCGGATCGACAACCCTGCTGGCAGATAGGCATTTCGAGGCGATTCCGGCTTGATGGAGGCCACATGGTGCCTCCTGATAACCTTGCTCACCTTCCAAGGCGCAAGCGCTGGGAGATCGAGCGCGCAGCGCAGGTTCTGTTTATCGAGTTCGAGGAGGCCCAGACCACCAAGCTCTCCGAAAAGAGCAGGCGGGGGCGTATCCTCAAGCTGATCCTGTTCGGTTCATATGCCAGCGATGCGTGGATGGGATCTCATCAACGCGGTTATTTCCCTGGCTACGATCTGCTGGTGGTCGTGAATTATGAGGGCTTTTCCGGCGGATACGAGGCATGGGAAAGGGCGCGGCAACGTCTCTTGCATGAACACATGATGACGTACCGCATTTCCACGCCCGTAAACTTCGTGGTCCATACCTATCAGGACATGAATGATCAGCTTGCGCGGGGCCATTGCTTTTTCATGGATATAGCCCGCAGCGGGATCGTTCTTTACGACACGCCGGGATATCCGCTCGCCAAGCCGAAGGCGGTCGATCCCCTGGTCGCCCGGGTCGAGGCGCGGCATTGCTACGATCACTGGTTTGCCAGCGCCGGGCGCTTCCTGAGGCTCGCCTTCGTCGCATTGGCGGATGACTTCGACAATGAAGCCGCCTTCCTGCTGCATCAGGCGACGGAGCGGTTTTATCTATGCGTCCTGCGCGCCCTGGCTTTGTATAGCCCGCGATCCCACCAGCTCGATTTCCTGCGTTCCCAGGCCGAACGCATCGCGCCGGAATTGATCAAGGTCTGGCCACGCGACACATCCTTCGCCCGCCGCTGCTTTCGCAGGCTCGATCATGCCTATGTCGAGGCGCGCTATTCCCCGGATTACGCAATCGTTCCGGAAGAGCTGACCTGGATCGCCGAGCATGTCACGCATCTGCGGCAGGCCATCGAGGCGGTCTGCACGGAATATCTCGGCAGTGCGAGCGAAACGAAAGCCGATGGCGAGAAGAGCTGAGCCCTCTCTGGCGGCAGCGCC
>JBDHTA010000192.1:0-7559 GCA_039808465.1 Rhizobiaceae bacterium
CAGGAAGAAGGTCCATTGCGGATCGGTGCCGACCATCTTCAGGCCCATTTCGAACACGCCGACGATCAGCGCGCCGAAGAACATGCCGACGATGGAGCCGCGGCCGCCGAAGAGCGAGATACCCCCGATCACGACGGCGGTGATCGACTGGATGTTCCCCATGACGCCGGTGGAAGCGGAGGGCGAAACCGAGCCGAAGCGGCCGATCATGACCCAGCCCGCGACGGCGCAGAAGAAACCGGCGATGGCATAGACCTGGATGAGAATGCGCTTGGTCTGCACGCCCGCCAGTTCCGCCGCATCGGGATCGTCGCCGACGGCATAGACGTGGCGGCCCCAGGCGGTGTGGCGCAGGATATAGGAGAGCAGCCCGACCAGCGCCACCAGCAGGAACACGGCGAAGAGGATCTTCACCCCGCCCGGCTGGACGGAATAGCCCCAGAATTGCAGCGAGGGCGCAACCTCGGCGATCTCGGACGAGCGGATCGTCTCATTGGCCGAATAGATGTAGTTCGCCGCCAGCAGGATCTGCCAGGTGCCGAGCGTGACGATGAAGGGCGGCAGCTTGACGCGGGCGACCAGCCAGCCGTTCATGAAGCCCATGGCGGTGCCGAGCGCCAGACCGATCAGGATCGAGATAGGCGCAGGAATGCCATAGCGGAAGGTGAACTGGCCCATCAGGACCGAGGAGAAGACGGCGATGGCGCCGACCGAGAGGTCAATGCCCGCCGTCAGCACGACCAGCGACTGCGCGCAGCCGAGAATGCCGACGATGGCGATCTGCTGGAGAATGGTCGAGATCGTCGCGGCCTTGAAGAAATTGGGCGACAGCAGGCCGAAAACGATGACGGCCGCCACCAGCACGATCATCGGCACGGCGGACGGGGTCTGATGCAGCCAGTGCTGCAACTGCTTCAAAAGCGTTTTCTGTTCCTGGAATTCGGCAACCTTCTCGGAAGCGCCCTTCAGGCCCTCCTCGAAGCTGGTCGCCGCTTTTGCATCGGATGACATGAACTGGTTCCTCCCCCTGGCGGGTGCGTTCGCACCCCGGCTGCCGCATGAAACACGGATCGGGAAACATGCAGCAGTTTCAATGTTACGGCGTTGTTTGCGCGGCATTGCGGGGGGCGGGCAGCACCCACCCCCGGCCTCACGGCTGGAAAGCGGTCAGCCCCAGCACTTGTCCTTGCCGGCCTTGGTGTCGATGGACTCGACGCCCGGAACCGGCTTGTCGGTCACCAGCACGGCGCCGGTATCGAAGAAGTCCTTGCCTTCCGTCGGCTGCGGCTTCTCGCCGGTGTCGGCGAACTTCTTGATCGCCTCGACGCCCATGGACGCCATCAGGATCGGATATTGCTGCGAGGTCGCGCCGATAACGCCGTCGATGACGTTCTGGACGCCCGGGCAGCCGCCGTCGATGGCAACGATCAGCGTGTCCTTCTCGCGGCCAGCGGCCTTGAGCGCTTCATAACCGCCCGCGGCGGCCGGTTCGTTGATCGCATAGACGACATTGATATCGGGATCCTTGGCGAGCAGGCTTTCCATGGCCTTCAGGCCGCCTTCCTCGTTGCCCTGCGTCACGTCGTGGCCGACGATGCGCGGATCGGTTTCGTCGCCCCACTTGTTCGGGTCTGCGAGATCGATGCCGAAGCCCTTGAGGAAGCCCTGGTCGCGCAGAACGTCGACCGACGGCTGCGAGATGTTGAGGTCGAGCATGGCGATCTTGGCGTCGGCGGCCTTGTCGCCCAGCGTCGCCTTGGCCCACTGGCCGATCAGCTCGCCCGCCTTGAAGTTGTCGGTGGCGAAGGTGGCGTCGGCGGCGTTGGCCGGATCGAGCGGCGTGTCGAGCGCGATCACCAGAATGCCCGCGTCGCGCGCGGCCTTGAGCGGCTCGACGATGGCCTTGGTGTCGGATGCCGTGATCAGGATGCCCTTGGCGCCATCGGCGATGCAGGCCTCGACGGCCGCGACCTGGCCTTCATGGTCGCCATCGATCTTGCCCGCATAGGACTTCAGCTCGATGCCCAGCTCCTGAGCCTTGGCGGTCGCGCCTTCCTTCATCTTGACGAAGAAGGGGTTGGTGTCGGTCTTGGTGATCAGGCAAGCGGACACATCGGCGGCCTGGGCCGGCGCGGAAAAGGCGACACCCAGCGACAGCGCGCCAAAAGCAGCCGACAACAGCGATTTCTTCATGAACTCCTCCCTAGAGTTTTCTCTGCCGGAACCGTTCCGGTTCCCATGGATCTTTGCGGGTGCCGCACAAGCGCATTCGAAGCGGGATCGCGCGATCTCCTCCAGAACCGCAATGCACCTCACAGGCGATATTTATGCACCTCCTTCTCGCCTTGTCAATAAATAAATCCAATTGAATTATTAAAATAGCATGGCATTCTGCTATAGGGGAAAACAGGCGCGGCCCGCGCCGAAGGGAGGGGCACCCATGTCAATTCCGGAGGATGGACACGTTCAACCGCCTTCGCCAGCGACCACGGAACCATCCGGCGGCGCCAACCAGACGCGCGTGCGCGCCTATAACGAGCGGCTGGTGCTGTCGCTGGTGCGCAGGCATGGCGGGGAATCGAAGGCGGAGCTGACGCGCAGGACCGGCCTTTCGGCGCAGACCGTTTCGGTGATCGTGCGCTCGCTGGAAAATGACGGGCTGCTGCTGCGCGGGGAGCCGGTGCGCGGGCGCGTCGGCCAGCCATCCATTCCCATCTACCTCAATCCGGATGCGGCCTTCTCCTTCGGCCTGAAGATCGGGCGGCGCAGCGCCGACCTGATCCTGATCGACTTCGTCGGCGGCGTGCGCCATCACCGGCGGCGCACCTATGCCTTTCCGCTGCCGCAGGATATCGTGCTGTTTCTCAAAACCGCGCTGGCGGATATCGACGCCCGGCTGAGCGCCGAGCAGCGCTGCCGCATCACCGGGCTCGGCATTGCCGCCCCCTTCGAATTGTGGAACTGGGCCGAGCATGTCGGGGCGCCGCACGGGCTGATGAACGCCTGGCGGGATTTCGACCTGCAAACGGAAATCGCCGCGCTGACCCCCTATCCGGTCTATCTGCAAAACGACGCGACCAGCGCCTGCGGGGCGGAGCTGGTGTTCGGGGTCGGCCCTTCCTATCCGGATTTTATCTATTTCTTCGTCGGCTCCTTCATCGGCGGCGGGCTGGTGCTCAATTCGACGCTGTTCGTCGGGCGCAGCGGCACGGCGGGATCGGTCGGCTCGCTGCCGGTGCGAAGCCGCGAGGGCAAGCCGCGCCAGCTTCTCGAAATCGCCTCCATCTTCAATCTGGAAAACATGCTGCGCGCGCAGAACATCGATCCGCGCCCGCTCTGGTATTCGGCCGACGACTGGATCGATTTCGGCCCGCCGCTCGCCACCTGGATCGAGGACGCGGCGGATGCGCTGGCGCAGGCCATCGTCGCCGCCGCCTCGATCATCGATTTTTCCGCCGCCGTCATCGATGGCGGCTTTCCCGCCTGGGTGCGCAAGCGGCTGGTGACGGCGGTCGACCGGGCGATCGGGCGCATGGACCTGCAAGGCGTTCTCATTCCCGATCTGGTGGAAGGGGCGGTCGGCGCGCAGGCGCGGGCGATCGGCGGCGCCAGCCTGCCGATCTTCGCCCGTTACCTGCTCGACCAGAACGTGCTGTTCAAGCATGTGGACGCCCCCGCCCCCGCCTGAACCATCCCCGATTCACGCGTGACAAAACTCCATGCGGCGGGAAAATGCGCCGGAATCTCCATTGTCTGTTGCAACCGGCACAATTCTTGGCAGAATAGTCACATCCGCAGCGGACAGGCACCCCATGAGCGACGTCAACAAGAGCCCCGCCTTCTGGCGCTCCTTTCCCATTTTCGAGGATTTCGACAAGGACACGATCGCCGAGATCACCGAGATCGCCGTCTATCGCAAATGGGCGGCGGGCACGGTGATCTTCCAGCGCGGCGACGAGGGGCATTACATGATCGCCATCGTCAGCGGCCGCATCAAGCTGTCGCTGATTTCGCCGCAGGGGCGGGAGCTGGCGATCCGGCACATGGAGCCGGGCGCGATTCTCGGCGAAATGGCGATCCTCGACGGCGACCCGCGCTCGGCGGATGCGACGGCGGTGACGGCGACCGAAGGCTATGTGCTGGCCAAGCGTGATCTGCTGCCGGTCATCACCGGCCGCCCCGGCGCCGCCGAAAGCGTCATCCGCTTTCTGTGCGCGCGCATCCGCGAGACCACCGAGCGGCTGGAAACCATGGCGCTCTACGATCTCGACAGCCGCGTGGCGCGCTTCTTCCTGACGACCCTGAAACAGATCCACGGTCCCGACCTGCCGGATCAGGCCAATCTGCAATTGTCGCTCAGCCAGGCGGAGATTGCCGCCATCGTCGGCTGTAGCCGCCCGAAGATGAACCGGGCCATCGTTTCGCTGGAAGAGGCGGGCGCGATCACCCGGCAGGACGGCATCATCGGCTGCTATACCGGCAGGCTGCTTCGCATCGCCGAACCGCTCGACGAATAATCCCGCCGTCAATAGCCCCAGGCCGCCAATTCGGCTTTTTTCCACAGGTTACAGTTCCCGCGGGAACTCCTTGGCCCGTTAAGACGTTGTTAAGTGGCAATCAGAACGGTCGATGGAGGGGACAATGGGTTCCGCATCCGCATTCGCATCCCGGAAGGCCAGCATGCTGCGCGCCGCAGGCGCGGGCGCAATGCTGGCGGCACTCGGCGCAGCCTTTCCCGCGCAGGCGGCAAGCATCGCGCAGGATAATTGCGACCGCCTCGCCGGAAGCCGGTATGACGACAGCCGCAACACCGCCTTCGCCCCGGTGGCGGAAGCCGGGCTGAAGGGCGTCAATACCGGCGCGATCACCGCCTGCCGCATCGCCTATGCCGAAACGCAGGCGCCGCGCTTCAGCTTCCAGCTTGGCCGCGCTCTTTCCGGCGCGGGCGACACCGCCGACGCCATGGACGCCTATGACAAAGCATCGCGGGCCGGTTACGCCATCGCCAAGGTGCATCTGGCCATGACGCTGATCGATCTCAACGAGGAAGCCGCAGCCTTTACCCTGTTCCGTCAGGCGGCCCAGAGCGGCAATGCGCTTGGCGCTTATAATGTCGCGGTGATGTATCGCGACGCCGCGGGCACCGAGCAGAACACGGCGGAGGCGATCCGCTGGTTCACCGACGCCTGGACGAAGGGCTATGCCGCGGCCGGTTTCAATCTCGGCGTTCTCTATGACGAGGGCGACCTGGTGCCGGAAGACAATGCCCGCGCCGTCGAATGGTACAAGCGCGCCGCCGCCAGGGGGCAGACCGATGCCATGGTCAATCTGGCGATGATGTATGAGGGCGGCGAAGGCACGAAGCAGGATTTCGCGGCCGCCGCCAACTGGTACACGCAGGCCGCCGCCAAGGGCGACGGTTTCGCCGAAGACCGCCTGAAGCTGCTGAACGGCGTGATGGCGGCTCTGGCCGAACACCCGGCCGAGCCTGCCGCCGCGCAGGTGGTCGCAACGCGCATGCCGTAAGGACATTGCCGCTCCTCCAACGATGTCCTTCTCGGGCTTGTGTCGAGGAGGACGAAAGCGAGGTTTTCGACTTTTGCCAGAGGCCTGTCCGCCGCGTGAAAATCACGCGGCGGTTTTTGCCTATCTGCGCGGCTCGGGGATATCGCCTGCCGACGGGCCCCAGACGTCGGTCATCGCAAAGCCTTCCGCCATCGGGTCGAACGGATCGAGCGCCACTTGCGACAGGCCGAAGGTGAAGCCGCGTCCGGCGATGGTGGGGATGATGGCGGGCTTTCCTGCCACCGTGGTTTCGGCCGAAAGACCGACCTCGAATTCCGAGCCGATGATCGAGCGCGAAATCAGCGTGTCGCCGACCTTCACCTCGCCCCGCGCATGCAGCGTCGCCAGATTGGCGGAGCTGCCGGTGCCGCAGGGTGAGCGGTCGGCGCGTCCCGGCCACATGGTCGTGCAGGTGCGCATCGCGCCATCGGCATCGCGGCCACGGAACATCACGTAAGCGACGCCCGAGATCGCCGGGATTTCCGGATGCACAACCGGAATCTCGCGGTTGACGATCTCCTTCAGCACCATGCCGGCCCTGACGAGGGCTGCGGCATCGCCCTTGCAGATGGTTAGCCCCACCTGATCGGCATCGACCAGCAGGTAGAAAATGCCGCCATAGCAGATGTCACCGGTAATCCTGCCCCATTCGGGCGTGTCGATCTCCACATCCAGTTGATGAACGAAGGCCGGGACCATGGTGAGCTTCACCTTTTCGCAGCGCCCGTCGCGGCAGGTCGCCACCGCCTTCACCAGTCCCGCCGCCGTTTCCAGCGTCACGACGGTTTCCGGCTCCTTCATCTCGACGATCCCGGCTTCGAGCAGCGCCGTCGTGGCGCAGATCGAGTTGGAACCGGAGCTGGCATGGGCCTGATCGGGTTGCAGGATGACGAAGGCCGTATCCGCCTCCGGATGCTTGGCGGGCAGCAGCAGGTTGACCGAACCCATCGGCGCGCCACGCGGCTCCAGCACCAGAAAGCGGCGCAAGGCGTCGCCCTTGGGATCGTTGTTCAGCCAGTGGAGCTGCTCGGCCACCGTGTTGCCGGGAATCTTCGGCACGCCGCCGATCGCGACGCGGCCGATCTCACCTTCCGCGTGAACGTCCAGCAGCTGGATCGTGCGTTTCCATCTCATCGTTGTCGCCCTTCCTGATGCGCCTTCCGCATGCCTGCGAATCGCGGCCTGCCCGTCTTTTTTTAAAGCATGCCGCGCAAAAATGTGCGCGCGTTTTGCGATACCGGCATGCGAAAGCGCAAGCAGAAAAAGGCTGCGGCGCGCCCTGGCGCGTTGCGCGTTTCCAGACGCAAAACGCTCATGCATTGCGCTGGAAATGCTTAGCGCGAACCGCGCGCGCCGCAATCGTTCACATGCGCGCGGTCGCGAATGAGCGCGCAATTGGTGCCCCCGGCCGAGGCGCGCTGCCCGCCGCCCAGCGATTGCTCCACCGTGTTCACCGAAGTCAGGGTGCCGCCGACGGAATCGCCGAGGCGCTCGAACTGGCGGCCGTAATTGCGGCGCGTGCGCGGATCGAAGACGGCGATCGGCGTGCTGACGACGACGCTGGCGGCGCTGCCGACCGTTTGCGCCGCGCCGAAGGCGACGGAGCCGATCGCTTCGCCGAAACCGACTTCGCTATCGGTAATCGTCTGGCCCGCGACGAGGCGGTCGCCGATCAACCGCACGACTTCCGGGCTTTCGGCGAATTTTCCATGGTTGAGACTGTCGCCGGATTTCATCTGGGTCAGGTCGATGACGGTGATGCCCGCCTTTTCCAGCGCCGAGCGATAGGGTTCCGCCGCGGGGTCGATCTGGCCGAGACGGTCGATATTGCCGGACAGGCGCCGCGATACCGACAGGGCGCGGTCGTCCTGCGAGACGAAAATGGTGAAATGCGGCCCCTTGCCGCGCAAGGCGGCCATCTGCTGCCCGAAGACGTCGATATCGAGATCGGGCGAGGCGAGAATCACGTTCTTGATCTTCGGCGAGACTTCGCC
>JBDHTA010000193.1:0-7535 GCA_039808465.1 Rhizobiaceae bacterium
CTGAAAAGGCTGATGGAGGAGCAGCCGATCTATACGCTCGCCATCGACGGCAAGATCAGCCCCGTCTTCGAATCCCCGCTCGGCCTGTTCAGCCGCGAGCGTATGGGCGATCTGCTGGAAGACAAATACGGCATCGCCAAGCGCCGGTTGACGGGCCTGATCTCGCCCTGGGCGACCAAGCGGCTGGACGAGATCGGCGGCGATATCTCCCGCTTCAGCGTGGTCCGGCTGATGCCCTCGCGCCTGCGCCAGATCGGCATCGCCAAGACCGAGCCGGGCGACGAGAACAATCAGGACGTCTCGGCGCTGGTCGGCAAGGTGGATATCCGCCAGCTCGAAAATTTCAGCCAGGCCGATCCCGACGCCTATTCCTACAGCGGCGGCCTGAACCGCACCACGCAGGGCCTGCTGGAATTCGTGGAAATGTTCAAGGCGCCGATCAAGGTGCTGCATCCGCTGCTCACCGCCACGCAGGAAGGCAGCTATAACGGCACCGAGAATTTCGGCGCCTTCCCCTATCAGGGCATCGTGCTTGCCCATTCCAACGAGTCGGAATGGCTGCAATTCAAGCACAACAAGAACAACGAGGCGTTTCTCGACCGCATTCTGGTGGTGAAGGTGCCCTATTGCCTGCGGGTGACCGAGGAGCGGCAGATCTATGAGAAGCTGCTGCGCGACAGCGAATTGTCCGACAGCCCCTGCGCGCCGGAAGTGCTGGAAAACCTCAGCCGCTTCACCGTCGCCACCCGGCTCGCGCCCCACGACAATTCGCCGACCTATACCAAGATGCGCGTCTATGACGGCGAGAACCTGAAGGACACCGATCCCAAGGCGAAATCCTTGCAGGAATATCGCGATGCCGCCGGGATCGACGAGGGCATGACCGGCATCAGCACCCGCTTCGCCTTCAAGGTTCTGTCGGAGACCTTCAACTACGACACCAAGGAGGTGGCGGCCGATCCCGTCCACCTGATGTATATTCTCGAGCAGGCAATCCGCCGCGAGCAGTTCCCCAAGGAGGTGGAGGCGAATTATCTCGATTTCATCCGCTCGGAAATCGCCGCCCGCTATGCCGAGTTCATCGGCCACGAGATCCAGAAGGCCTATCTCGAATCCTACAGCGAATACGGCCAGAACCTGTTCGACCGTTATATTTCCTATGCCGACGCCTGGCTGGAGGATCAGGATTTCAAGGATCCCGATACCGGCCAGATCCTCAACCGTGATATTCTCGACAGCGAGTTGTCGCAGATCGAAAAGCCCGCAGGGATCGCCAATCCCAAGGATTTCCGCAACGAGGTCGTGAAATTCACCCTGCGCGCCCGCGCCCGCAATGGCGGCCGCAACCCGTCCTGGACGAGCTACGAGAAGCTGCGCGAGGTCATCGAGAAGCGCATGTTCGGGCAGGTCGAGGATCTGCTGCCGGTCATCAGCTTCGGCTCGAAGAAGGACAGCGCCACCGAAAAGCAGCATGCCGAATTCGTGGAGCGCATGACCGGGCGGGGCTACACCGTGCGGCAGGTGCGGCGGCTGGTGGACTGGTACATGCGCGTGAACAAGGCCGGTTGACACCGGCGCGGGGAGGGCCATGCCGAATTTCATCGATCGCCGCCTGAACCCCAGAGACCGCAGCCTCGGCAACCGGCAGCGTTTCCTCAAACGGGTGCATGACGAGCTGAAACGGACGATCCGCGACCGGGTCAAATCCGACAGGATCGCCGATGTCGACACCGCCCATGGCGTGCCGGTGCCCAGACGCGGCGCCGATGAGCCGGGCTTCCGCACCGCGCCCGCAAGCGGCGAGCGCCATTACGTGCTGCCGGGCAATGAGAGCTTTTCGGCGGGAGACCGCATCGCCAAGCCGCCGACCGGCGGCGGCGAGGGCGACGGGCGCGGGCCGGGGCGCGGCGAAAGCGAGGACGAGTTTCTCTTCGTTCTCTCGCGCGACGAGGTGCTCGACCTGTTCTTCGAGGATCTGGAGCTTCCCGACATGGTCAAGCTCAACCTGAAGGAAACCGTGACTTGGAAGCCGCATCGCACCGGGTTCACCACGGCGGGCACGCCTGCCAACATCAATGTCGGCCGCACCATGCGCAACAGCTTCGGGCGGCGCATCGCGCTTCGCCGCCCCAGCGAAGAGGAATGGCGGGCGCTGGCCGAAGACATCGCCGCGCTGGAGGCGGAGGCGGAGCTGACCGCGCCGCAGCGGCGCAGGCTGACGGCGCTGCGCGAGGAAATGGAGGCGCTGGAGCGGCGGCGCAAGCGCATCGCCTATGTCGATCCCGTCGATGTGCGCTTCAACCGCTTCGAGCGCGTGCCGGTGCCCAATGCCAGCGCCGTGATGTTCTGCCTGATGGATGTGTCCGCCTCGATGGGCGAGCGCGAGAAGGATCTGGCCAAGCGCTTCTTCGTGCTGCTGCACCTGTTCCTCAAGCGCCGCTACGAGCGCATCGACATCGTCTTCATCCGCCACACCGACGAGGCGCATGAGGTGGACGAGGAAACCTTCTTCTTCAGCAAGCAGAGCGGCGGCACCGTCGTTTCGACGGCGCTGGAGGAGGCGCAGCGCATCATCCTCGACCGCTATCCCTCCAATCTCTGGAACATCTATGTCGCGCAGGCTTCCGACGGCGACAATGCGGCGGGCGATTCCGAGCGCTGCGCGGCCCTGCTGCGCGACGAGCTGATGAAGCTCTGCCAGTATTACGCCTATGTCGAGATCATCGACGAGCGGGAAAGCGCGATCTTCGGCGCCACCGACAACGGCACTTCGCTGTGGCGCGCCTATCGCACCGTGCATGGGGCGGTGGCGAATTTCCAGATGACCCGCATTGCAAAACCCGCCGATATCTACCCGGTTTTCCGCAGGCTTTTCGCCCGGCACGGAGCCGTCCGGCCCGGCGGGTGAGACAGGCGGGCTTTTCGCAGGAAAGGACAATTTTCGCAGAAAGGACAGGCGCATGGCAAGACAAGCCCCTTCGAGCACCCTGCTTTTCGACGGCTCCGAATGGACCTTCGCCACGCTGTCGCGCGCCTATGACGCCATAGAGGAGATCGCGACCGGCGAAATGGGGCTGGACGTCTATCCGAACCAGATCGAGATCATCTCCTCCGAGCAGATGCTGGACGCCTATTCCTCCATCGGCATGCCGCTGATGTATCAGCACTGGTCCTTCGGCAAGCGCTTCGTCTTCGAGAACCATCTCTACCGCAAGGGGCGGCGGGGGCTGGCTTACGAGCTGGTCATCAATTCCAATCCCTGCATCACCTATCTGATGGAGGAAAACACCATGCCGATGCAGGCGCTGGTGACCGCGCATGCCGCCTTCGGCCACAATCATTTCTTCAAGAACAATTACCTCTTTCGCCAGTGGACGGATGCGGGCGCGATCCTCGGCTATATGGATTTCGCCAAGAAATACATCGCCCGCTGCGAGGAGCGCCACGGCCTTGCCGCCGTGGAGGACATTCTCGATTCCGCGCATGCGCTGATGGATCAGGGCGTGTTCCACTATCGCCGCCCGCCGCGCCTTTCCCCGGCGAGAGTGACCGAGCGGGCCCGCGAAAGGCTGGAATACGAGGAGCAGAGCTATAGCGACCTGTGGCGCACGCTGCCCGCGGCAACCGGCGGCGCCAGCATCGAGGAGGCGGAAGAGGAGGCGCTGGAGCGCAAGAAGGCGCTGAACCTTCCGGAAGAAAACCTGCTCTATTTCCTCGAAAAGCACAGCCTGATCCTCGAGCCGTGGCAGAGGGAGATCCTCAGGATCGTCCGCGTCATCGCGCAATATTTCTACCCGCAGGGCCAGACCAAGGTGATGAACGAGGGCTGCGCGACCTATGTGCATTACCAGATCATCAACCGGCTGTTCGATCTGGGAAAGCTGAGCGAGGGCGCCATGCTGGAGCTGCTGGCGAGCCACGCCAATGTGGTGACGCAGCCGGGCTTCGGAGATCCGCGCTATTCCGGCATCAATCCTTACGCGCTCGGCTTCGCGATGATGCAGGATATCGAGCGCATCTGCACGCAGCCGACGGCGGAGGACCGGGACTGGTTTCCGGCCATCGCGGGCAATGGCGATCCCATGGGTACGCTGATCGGCGCCTGGGAAAACCACCGCGACGAATCCTTCATCCTGCAATATCTGAGCCCGGCGCTGATACGCAAATTCCGCCTGTTCCACCTCTCCGACCGCGCCACGGAAAGGTTTTGCGAGGTCGCTTCCATTCACGACGAGCGCGGCTATGCCGCCGTGCGCTCCGCCCTTGCCCATGTCTACGACCCCGGCGCCAACCGGCCGGACATACAGGTGGTCGACGTCGATCTGCTGGGCGACCGCGAGCTTCGGCTGCGCCATACCGTCAAGAACGGTCAGCTTCTGGACCTGCCCAGCCGCGACGCGACGCTTACGCATGTGCGCAGGCTCTGGGGGTACGGGTTGAGCCTGCAAGGGGTCGACGCCGCAAGCGGCGCGGTTCTCTACGAATGCTCGCTGGAGGAAACGGGGGCAGGTTAGCGCAGCTTCCATGCGGACATAATTTCTGCGATTGTGCGTGGCAAATTTTCTATCGTCCGGCAAGCGGCCATCCCATGCGGAGCCGATCAACCCGTCTTGCTGGCCGCATCGTCTGGAGGCCGCATGGCAGACACTTTTCCACATGGCACCGTCCACGAGGCGGGCGAGGATCTTCAGGCGGCCTTGCGGTCGGATCCGGAAATCTTCGCGCTCTGGAAAAACCTGACGCCGCTCGGCCGCAACGAATTCATCTGCTGGGTGGACGACGCAAAGCAATTGAAGACGCGCCAGCGCCGCATCGAGCGAACCCGCGAGGAGCTGCTGGAAGGCAAGAAGCGCCCCTGCTGCTGGGCGGGCTGCATTCACCGCGCCGACAAGCCGCCCGGCCGATGGCAGCAGGCCGTGCTGATCGACCGGCAGGGGAAAAAGTAACGGCTGTGACGCCATGGAAGCGGCGGCCGTGATCGGGCCGGACGCCTGCCCCGATGGCGCGGTGTAATACGCCTGTCATGATGGTTTCTTATGGGCAGAGCGGTAACGCACTGCTCAAGAGAGGCTCTCCCATGCGTAAACTTTTCATCGCCCTCGCATCGGCCACTATGTTCACCGGCGCGGCCAACGCCGCGGACGTCTATCCGCTCGACCGCGCAACGATCCTTGCCGGTTCCCCCTTCGATTTCAAGGTCGAGTTCGATCAGGTCGTCAAGCCGGAAGAGGTGAAGGTCACCGTCAACGGGCAGGCCTATGACGCCGTTTTCGGCAAGCAGGCCGAATTCGTCGCGGAGGAAAAGGGTAATGAAGACAAGGTGCTCGGTTCGGCCCTCATCCTGCGCGGCCTGACCATTGCCGAAGCCGGGGCCTACAAGGTCGAGGTTTCGGCTGGCGGCGAGGCGAAATCGGTGACCTGGGACGTCTACGGAACCGGCGCCGAAGCCAAGGCGAAGAACGTCATCTTCATGATCGCCGACGGCCTGTCCGTCGCCCATCGCACCGGGGCGCGCATCATGTCCAAGGGCATGAGCGAGGGCAAGGCCAATGGCCGCCTCGCCATGGACGATATCCCGCCGGTCGCCTTCATCGGTACCTCCTCCACGCATTCCATCGCCACCGACAGCGCCAACACCGCTTCGGCCTACATGACCGGCCACAAGTCTCGCGTCAACGCGCTCGGCGTCTATGCCGACCGGACCCCGGCAAGCCTCGACGATCCGAAGGTCGAGACGATCGCCGAGGCGCTGCGCCGCACCGGCAGGAAGTCCGTCGGCATCGTGACGACGGCCGAAATCGAGGACGCGACCCCGGCTGCCCTCGTGTCCCACACCCGCAAGCGCGCCGACAAGGCCGAGATCGTCGGCATGATGTTCGATGTCCAGCCGGATGTGCTGTTCGGCGGCGGCTCGGCCTATTTCCTCGGCAAAGACGTGCCCGGCTCCAAGCGCAAGGACGACAAGGATTATATCGCCGAGTTCAAAAATGCCGGTTACGCGCTGGCGACCGACAAGACCGAGCTGGCCGCCATCGCGGGCTCGAACCAGGACAAGCTGCTCGGCCTTTTCCACACCGGCAACATGGATGTGACGCTCGACCGCGAATTTCTCAAGAAAGGCACGGTCGGCAAGTTCCCGAACCAGCCGGGGCTGGTGGAAATGACCCGGGTGGCGCTCGACAGGCTTTCGAAGAACCCGGAAGGCTTCTTCCTGATGGTGGAAGCCGCCTCGGTCGACAAGATGAGCCATCCGCTCGACTGGGACCGCGCCCTCGTCGAAACCATCGAGTTCGACAAGGCCGTGGCCGTCGCCCGTGAGTTCGCCGAAAAGAACCCGGACACGATGATCGTCGTCACCGGCGACCACACGCATGGCGTCGCCATCATCGGCACGGTGGATGACGACAAGCCGGGCACGGAAATGCGCGAAAAGGTCGGCACCTACGACAATGCCGGGTTCCCGAACTACGAGGACAAGGACGGCGACGGCTATCCGGATCGCGTCGATGTCTCGCGCCGCCTGTTCATGGCCGCCAATAACGGCCCGGATCATTACGAGACCTTCCGCCCGAAGCTGGACGGCCCCTTCGTTCCGGCGATCCAGAACGAGAACAAGGAATATGTCGCCAACGAAGCCTACAAGGACGTGCCCGGCGCCGTCTTCGTGCAGGGCAATATTCCCAAGGACGAGGATACCGGCGTCCACGCCGTCGATGACATCGTGCTTCAGGCAACCGGTCCCGGCTCCGAGGGCTTCCGCGGCTACATGGAGCAGAGCGACGTCTACCGCGTGCTGGCCGATGCCTTCGCGCTCGGCGCGGCCGTGAAGAAGTAAGCGTTCCGTCCGAGGCGGTCAGGCGGCCCCGCGCCGCCTGACCGCACCGGCCCGATGACCAGAAAGTATTGCCATGACCGAAGAGACCAGCCCGTTTCTCACCCGGCGAGGGATGCTCGGCGCGCTTGCCGCCGCCCTTCTCGCCCGCCCTGCCTTCGCCGCCGAAACGCTCGGCTTCGGCGAGCTTTACAAGAGCTTCGGCGTGCTCGGCCTCGAATTTTCCGACAAGGTGAAACGGCTGGCGGGCAGGGACGTCACCCTTAGGGGCTTCATGGCGCCGCCGCTGAAGGCGGAGGCGGATTTCTTCGTGCTCACCGAAATTCCGATGTCGCTCTGCCCCTTCTGCTCCTCCGATGCAGATTGGCCGGACAATATCCTCGTCGTCTACCTCGCCCGCAAGCAGACCTTCGTGCAGTACAACGCGCCGATCGAGGCGCGTGGCGTGCTTGAATACGGTTCGTGGATCGATCCGGAAACCGGGTTCGTCAGCCAGTTGCGCCTGCGCGACGCCCTGTTCGACACGGTGTGACCATGCTGGCACTCGACATTACCAACCTGACGATGCGCTTTCCGGGCCTTGACGCGCCGGTTCTTGCCATCGGGCGGCTTCATCTTGCCGCTGGCGGGCAGCTTGCGGTGACCGGCGCTTCCGGCTCGGGCAAGACGACGCTGGTGAATGCGATCACCGGCCTCGAAACCG
>JBDHTA010000194.1:0-7365 GCA_039808465.1 Rhizobiaceae bacterium
CCGGCGCTGGCAAGCGGCACCGGCACGTTCAGCTCGGGGTAATAGCCAGCCACGCTGCCGCGCGGAATATCGTAGGGCACGAAGCGGAAACCGGCCGCCACGCGCTCCACGCCGTCGTCATGGTCGCCGATCACGTCCACCCGGTCGCCCGCCCCGGCGCCCAGCGCCTTCAGATCCTCGGGATGGATGAAGATCACCTGCCGCTCGCCATAGACGCCGCGATAGCGGTCGTCGAGGCCGTAGACGGTGGTGTTGTACTGGTCGTGGGAGCGGAAGGTCTGCAAGGCGAAGCGCCCGCCATCCCGCTTCGCCCGCTGGTGAACGGTCGCCTCGGGCAGCGGACCGGAGAAGAAGGTGGCCTTGCCAGCGGGCGTGTTCCATTCGCGGTGGGCGGCCGCGTTGCGCAGGTGAAAGCCGCGCGGCTTGCGCAGGCGTTTGTTGTAATCCTCGAAGCCGGGAATGGTCGCCTCGATATGGTCGCGGATCCGGTCGTGGTCATCGGCAAGCGCGGCCCAGTCGACGATGCCGGTGCCGACCGTCGCTTCGGCGATCCCGGCGATGATCGCCACTTCCGACAGGAGATGCGGGGAGGCGGGGCGGTTGATGCCCGCGGAGCCATGCACCATGCTCATCGAATCCTCGACGCTGATGAGCCGCGAATTGCCAGCGGGATCGAGATCCATTTCGGTGCGGCCAAGGCAGGGCAGGATGAAGGAGACCTCGCCCGGCATCAGGTGCGAATGGTTGGGCTTGGTGGCGATGTTGACCGTCAGCTTCAGGCGGCGCAGCGCCTTTTCGACCAGGGCGCTATCCGGCGTGGCGCGGGCGAAATTGCCGCCAAGGCCGATGAAGGCCTGCGCCGAGCCATCCAGCATGGCGCCGATGGCCGACAGCACGTTATGCCCGTCCCTGCGTGGCATGGCCGCGCCGAAATGCCGCTCCAGCGCGTCGAGAAAGGCTTGCGGCGGCTTCTCGTTGATGCCGACCGTGCGGTCGCCCTGCACGTTGGAATGGCCGCGCACCGGGCAAAGGCCCGCGCCCGGCCTGCCGATATTGCCGCGCAGGAACATGAAACTGGCGATCTCGCGGACCGTCGCGACGGAATGAAGATGCTGCGTGACACCCATCGCCCAGGTGCAGATGACGCTCCCTGCCGTCATGTAGACCTGCGCCGCCTGCTCGATCCCGGCCCGCGTCAGGCCCGACTGGTCCTCGATTTCGGCCCAGCCCGTTGCCGCCACGGCGGCGCGATATTCCTCGAAGCCCGCGCAATGCTCCGCCAGAAAGGCGTGATCGAGCACCGGCGGCAGGCCGTTCGCCCGCGCCGCGTCCTCCGCCGCCAGCACGGCCTTGGCCATGCCGCGCACGGCGGCCATGTCGCCGCCGAGCTGCGGCTGGAAATAATGGCTGGCGATATCCGTCGCGCCGCCGCGCAGCATCTCGATCTTGTCCTGCGGATCGGAAAAGCGTTCGAGGCCGCGCTCGCGCACGGGATTGAAGACGACGACGCGCGCGCCGCGCAGGGCCGCCCGGCGCAGATCGCCCAGCATGCGCGGATGGTTGGTGCCGGGATTCTGGCCGAACACGAAGATCGCGTCCGCCGCCTCGAAATCTTCCAGAAGCACGGTGCCCTTGCCGACGCCGATCGCCTGCCCGAGCCCAACGCCGCTCGCCTCGTGGCACATATTGGAGCAATCGGGGAAATTGTTGGTGCCGTAGAGGCGCACGAAAAGCTGGTAGAGATAGGCCGCCTCGTTGCTGGCGCGGCCGGAGGTGTAGAATTCCGCCCGGTCGGGACTGTCGAGCCCGTTCAGGATGCGGCCGATTTCCGCGAAGGCATCCTCCCATGCGACCGGCAGGTATGTGTCGCTTGCCGCATCGTAGCGCATGGGATGCGTCAGGCGGCCGTTGCGCTCCAGCTCGTAATCCGTGCGCTTACGCAGTTCGGAAACGGTGTGGGCGGCGAAGAAGGCGGGCGAGGCCCGCTTTTCCGTCGCTTCCCAGGTGACGGCCTTCACGCCGTTTTCGCAAAACTCGAAGGAGGAGCCGTGCTCCGGGTCGCCCCAGGCGCAGCCGGGGCAATCGAAGCCATCCGGCTGGTTGGCCTTCAGCATGGCGCGCGCGCCGGAAACCGGCATGCCGCTTTCCATGAGGCGCTTGCCGCAACTCTTCAGCGCGCCCCAGCCCCCGGCCGCGAAGGATTTCTTTCCGATAAAACTTGTGTCCATTACTCATGTATTGCAGAACGCCCGGCTGGATCAATGGGCCACTGCCGATGGAACGATCGGAGAAACCTATCAAGCCGCCGCTCAGGCCCGCATATGGATGCAGCGCCCGCCGACCCAGGTGCTGGCAACCCGCGTATCGGCGATGGCCATCGGGTCGATCGTGAAAATATCGTCCTCCAGCATCACGAAATCGGCGAGCTTGCCGGGGCTGAGATCGCCCTTGAGGTGTTCCTCCTTGCCCGCATAGGCGCCGAGAACCGTATAGGCGCGTATGGCGTCGAAGACGTCGACCGCTTCGGATATGTCGAGATCCTGCCCGGTGGCGGTCACGCGGTTGACCATGGAATGCAGGGCGCGCATCGGATTGGGGTGGCAGACCGGGGAATCCGAATGTCCCGGCGCAATGACGCCGCTCTCGTTCATGCTGCGGTGCGGCCACATGTAGCGCATGGCCTCGGCGCCGCGGTTCTTGCGGTAGGCGTCGCCCAGATCATAGGCAAAGCCGGTGGCGGAGGAGCAGATCACCTTGAGTTTTTGCAGCCGTTGCAGGATGGCGGGCGTCACGTTGCAGCAATGCTCGACCCGCATCCGGTGATCCTCGACGGGGTGATGGGTCAGCGCGTGTTCAAAGGCGTCCAGCACGAAATCGATGCCCCGGTCGCCGACGCCATCGGCCCCGACCATCAGCCCTGCCTTGTGGGCGCGAAGCACGCGCTGCCTGAAATCCTCCGCCTCATAGACCAGCATGCCGCGATTGTCCTCGGGCTCGCCCAGAACCCTGTCGCCGCGATAGGGCGTGTAATAGGCGGCGGTGCGCCCGCTGGTCGAGCAATCCGGGCACCATTCCACGCCGGTCAGCCGCAGCCATTCGTCACCGAAGCCGGTGCGCCAGCCCGCGCGGATGATGGCGTCGATCAGCGCATCCTCGCGCCCGCTGGCGAGCAGACCGACGCGCAGCCGCAACTCGCCTTTTTCCCGCATCGTCTGATAGGCGGAAATGCCTCCGGTCGAGCACAGCGAATTGTGCACAGAGGTAATGCCGTAGCTTGCGAAATCCGCGAAGACCCGCTGCATGCCGGACTGGAAGTTTTCGGTGGTGAAGCGGTCTTGCAGGTGATTGACGATGGCATGGGCGGCGGATTCCCGCAAAAGCCCGGTGGGCTTGCCGGTCGCCGGATCGCGGTCGATGCGCCCGAAGGGCGGGTCCGCCGAGGTTTCGTCGAAGCCGACGGCCCGCAAGGCGGCGGAATTGGCAACGCCGAGATGGGCGTCGCGGCGATAGAGAAAGACCGGCCGCCCGCCCGCCGCATTGTCCAGTTCGTCGAGGCCGGGATAACCGCCGAGCCTGAGATCGTCATAGCCGAACCCGACATACCAGCGGTCCGGCGGCGCGTCGGCGAGCGTGGCGGCGATCTCGCGCAGCAGACCGGCCTTCGTCTCCGGTCCGCTGGAAAGCTCCACCCAGCTTCCCAGCCGCGCCCCATGCAGGTCGGGATGGCAATGGCTGTCGATAAAGCCCGGCAGCACCACGCGCCCGCCGCAATCCACCACGGCCGCCGAAGGCGCGAGCGCCCGTATCTCCGCAGTGGAGCCGAGCGCGAAAACACGGCCGTCCGAAATCGCCATCGCCTCGAAAAATTCCCCGCGCCTGCGCATGGTCGCGATCCTGCCGTTGATCACGATGGTTTCGATAGGGCGAGATTCCATGGGACACCTTGATTGTCGGCGCAGGGGTTGCCCCGCGCAGTTGAAGTCAGGGAACGGCTGCGGTCTTCTGCATTTCCGCGACCACCCAGTTGGAGAAAGCGGTGAGCGAAGCGCTCTGGCTTCCGGGCCGCGACACCAGATAATAAGCTTGGCTCTGGCGCCGTATCGTTTCCCGGAACGGCCGCACCAGCCTGCCTGCCGTCAGGTCCGGCTCGGCGTTGACATTGTCGCCCATCGCGATGCCGAGACCGGCGCGGGCCGCCGCAAGGCAAAGCGTGAAATCCTGAAACCGGTAGGGCCTGCGCGCCGCCGAATCGTCCAGCCCGTAGGAGAGGAAGTAATCGCGCCACTGCGTGCCCTCGGGATTGTCGATCAGCGGATAGTTGAACAGATCCTGCACGCTGCTGAGGCCGGGCAGGCTGTTGGCCATGCCGGGGCTGCAAACCGGAAACAGCGTCAACTGCGTCAGCAGCCGGATTTGCTTGCCCGGCCAGCCGGGGCGGCCATAGAGCAGATGCAGATCGGCCCGGATCGCGTCGATGGCGCTGGCGTCAGGCGAGCTGGAAGCCATCACCACGATGTCGATCTTGGGATAGAGCGCCGTGAACTGCTCGAGCTTGGGGATCAGCCAGTTGCTGGCCAATGCAGGCATGCAGCTGATGGTGATCGTGCCCTCATGCGCGCCCGCGTCAAGGCTCTGGATCGCCGCGTCGAGCTGCCCGAAGGCCCGCGACAGCCGCTCCATCAGCCGCCGCCCCTCCGGGGTCAGCTCCACCCCGCGCCCCGAACGGGCGATCAGCCGGGTGGAAAGGCGCCCCTCCAGCTGCTTGATCTGTTTGCTGATTGCGCCATGGGTGACGTTCAGCTCGTCGGCGGCCGCGCTCAAGGAGCCGCGCCTGCCCAGCGCCTCGAAGGCGCGCAGGGCGTTCAGGGGCGGCAGCTCTCGCACCGTGCTCGAATCTCTGGTTTGAGCACTGTCAATATGTGAGATTTTCTCCATGGTTTTATGATTATTTTTCATTTGATTGCCAATTTCTCACAGACTAGCATCTTTCAACGATCACACAAGATGCAGTCAGGAGGAGAGCGGCCGTTCGGCGGCGACAAAGCAGACCTACTGCCCCGACAAAAACAACGACCGGGACATACCCGGCAGGGGAAAGACGGATCGGAACAGCCATGCGCCGGACGCGGCTGCGATGGCATCAAACCAACAGGGAGCTTTAGACCATGAGAAGACGATTTCGCGGAACGGGCATTGCCGCCGTGCTGGCCTTGACCACGTTCGCAAGCGCTGCTTACGCCGAACAGACCCTTACCATTGCCTCCTGGGGAGGCGCCTATCAGGACGCGCAGCGCGAAGCCTGGTTCAACATCGTCGCCAAGGAACTCGGCGTCACGATCAAGGAAGACACCACCTCTGGCGTCGCCGATGTGCGCGTTCAGGTCGCCTCGGGCAAGCCGACATGGGATCTGGTGCAGCAGGGCAATTACGGCTGCGCCATTCTCGACAAGGAAGGCAATGCCGAGCCGCTTTCCGACGCGATTCAGAACATGGAAGGCTTCGACGCCAGCCTGAAGGGCAAGGGCTGGATTTCCAATCTGGTTTACGCCAACGTGCTTGCGTGGAACGACAAGTCCTATCCCGACGCCAAGCCGCAGGGCTGGGCCGATCTCTGGGACACGGAGAAGTTTCCCGGCGAGCGCAGCATGCGCCGCAGCCCGGTCTACAATCTGGAAGCGGCGCTGATCGCGGATGGCGTGCCGATGGACAAGCTCTATCCGCTCGATGTCGAGCGGGCCTTCACCAAGCTTGAAAGCCTGCGCGAGCATGTCGCCGTCTGGTGGAGTTCGGGCGCCCAATCGGCGCAGGTGCTTCAGGATGGCGAGGTCGACATGAGCGGCCTGTGGAACGGGCGCGCGCAGAGCATCGCCGCCGAGGGCGCGCCGGTCAGCATCACCTATAACCAGCAGATGCTGCTGACCGATTGCTGGATCGTGCCGAAGGGCGCGCCCAACAAGGATCTCGCCATGAAGGCGATCGAGATCATGAGCCGCCCGGAGGTTCAGGCCCGCATCGCGCTCTACATCAATTACGGCCCGGCCAACAGCAAGGCCTTCGAAACCGGCGTCATCCCGGAAGACGCCGCCAAGAAACTGCCGAGCTATCCCGATAATCTCGCGAAGGGATTCATTCTGGATGCGAATTACTGGGCAGACAATCTGGACAAGCTGACCCAGCGTTTCGACCTGTTCACCCAACAGTAAGGCGAGGGCATGACATCAGGACCATTGCGGTCTGACGGGATGGGAGGCGCGGGCGCGCTTCCCATCGCGATCAGCCATATCAGGAAAAACTACGGCAGTTTTCGCGCGCTGGACGATGTCAGCCTCGACATTCGCAGCGGAGAATTCATGACCCTGCTCGGCCCGTCGGGATCGGGCAAGACCACGCTTCTGATGGTGCTTTCGGGCTTCGTGCGCCCGGATTCGGGATCCGTGCGCTTCGGCGATCGCGAGATCGTGCTGCTGCCGCCGCACAAGCGCGATATCGGCATGGTGTTCCAGAACTATGCCCTGTTTCCGCATATGACGGTGGCGGGCAATCTGGCCTATCCGCTGAAACTGCGCCGCGTCGCCCGCGCCGAGATCGGGGAGCGCGTCGAAAAGGCACTGGATCTGGTGCAGCTCGGCGGGCTCGGCGGGCGCGGGGTGGACGAGCTTTCCGGCGGCCAGCGGCAGCGCGTGGCGCTGGCGCGGGCGGTGATCTTCGAGCCGCGCATCCTGCTGATGGACGAGCCGCTGTCGGCGCTCGACAAGAACCTGCGCGAGCAGATGCAGCTCGAAGTGCGCAGGCTGCACGACCGGCTCGGAATGACCACGGTTTACGTCACCCACGACCAGCGCGAAGCCCTGACCATGTCCGACCGCATCGCGGTGCTGGACAAGGGCCGGATCCAGCAGGTCGACCCGCCGCAGGCGCTTTACGAGCGCCCGAAATCGCATTTCGTCGCCGATTTCATTGGGGAATCCTTTTCCCTGCCCGTGACGGTGAAGGATGGCGGCGCGGCGCTTTTCGACCAGCCGCTGCATGTTCCCGGCGAGATTGCCGGACCGGGGCCGCATTTCCTCGTGCTGCGCCCCGAGAAGCTGACGCTGCTGCCCGATGCCGCCGCCGCCGAACCCGGCGTCAACGTCATCAGGGGGCAGGTGCGCCAGTCGGTGTTCCACGGCGACAGCGTGATGATCTACGTCAGCGTGCGCGACGCGCATGAAATCGCCCTGCGCATTCCGCTGCGCGGCAAGGTGGCGCTGCCGCAGCCCGGGGAGCATGTCGCCCTCGGCTACGGCATCGAGGATACGATCGTGGTCCCGGCCGCGGCCCCGCCGGGAGGAATGCGATGAGCGCCGCCGGCAGCGCCCCCGGGCA
>JBDHTA010000195.1:0-7321 GCA_039808465.1 Rhizobiaceae bacterium
TGCGCGCCGGGGCGGCTCTTGGCGATATCGGCGATATCGCCGAGCACGGCGGAAGCCGTGGCATTGCCGCCAGCACCCGGGCCGACCATCAGCAATTCGCCGAGAATGTCGGACTCGATCGCCACCGCATTGGTGACGCCATCCACCTGCGCGATGACGGATTCGGTCGGCACCATGGTCGGATGCACGCGCTGCTCGATGCCGGTTTCGGTGCGCAACGCCACACCCAGCAGCTTGATGCGGTAGCCGAGATCGGCGGCGGCGCGGATATCCTCGATGGAGATGTTGGTGATGCCTTCGAGGTAGATGTCATCGGCGGAAATGCGGTTGCCGAAGGCAAGCGTCGTCAGGATGGCGAGCTTGTGGGCAGTGTCGTTGCCCTCGATATCGAAGGCCGGATCGGCTTCGGCATAACCCAGACGCTGCGCTTCCTTGAGGCATTCGGCAAACGACAGCCCTTCCCGCTCCATCTTGGTGAGGATGTAATTGCAGGTGCCGTTCATGATGCCGTAGATGCGCGACACGGTGTTGCCGGTCAGCGATTCGCGCAGCGCCTTGATGACGGGAATGCCGCCCGCGACAGCCGCCTCGAAATTCAGCAGAGCGCCCTTCTCTTCCGCCATCGCGGCGAGTTCCACGCCGTCATGGGCCAGCAACGCCTTGTTGGCAGTCACCACATGCAGGCCGCGTTTCAGCGCGGCGCGCACCGCGGCATTGGCGGGATCGCCCGCTCCGCCCATCAGTTCCACGAAAACGTCGATATCGGCTTTCTCGGCCAGTTCGACGGGATTGTCGAACCATTCGGCCTTCGTCAGATCGATGCCCCGGTCGCGGGTGCGGTCGCGGGCGCTGACCGCCGTCACCACAATCGGCCGGCCGCAGGTAATGGTCAGCTTTTCGCTGCGCTCCTGAAGAATGCGGACAAGGGAAGAGCCAACGGTGCCCAAGCCCGCAATGCCGATTTTAAGGGCATCTGACATAGGATTTTCCTGCTTTATGGGAGTTGAGAAGCGGCCGGGAAACCGGCCGCTCATTGAATTATCGGTGCGCGTTCAGCGAAATGACGTTGTGCATCGTATCGTCCGCCGTCGACAGGAAGCGCTTGAGGTTGCGTGCCGCCTGACGGATGCGGTGCTCGTTTTCGACAAGCGCGATACGGACGTAATCATCGCCCTGCTCGCCGAAGCCGATGCCGGGCGCGACCGCGATATCGGCCTTTTCCACCAGCAGCTTGGAGAATTCCAGACTGCCGAGCGAGCGGAATTTTTCCGGTATCTTCGCCCAGGCGAACATGGTGGCGGCGGGCGGCGGCACGTCGAAACCGGCTTTGCCGAAGCTCTCGACAAGCACATCACGGCGGCGGCGGTAGACATTCCGCACCTCTGCGATATCGGAGCCGTCGCCGTTCAGCGCATGGGTGGCGGCGACCTGGATCGGCGTGAAGGCGCCGTAATCGAGATAGGATTTCACCCGCGTCAGCGCCGCGATCAGCCGCTCGTTGCCGACGGCAAAGCCCATGCGCCAGCCGGGCATGGAGAAGGTCTTCGACATGGAGGTGAATTCCACCGTCACGTCCATCGCGCCCGGAACTTCCAGAACGGACGGCGGCGGGTTCTTGTCATCAAAGTAGATTTCCGAATAGGCCAGATCCGACAGCACGATCAGGTCGTGCTTCTTGGCGAAGGCGATGACGTCCTTGTAGAAATCCAGCGAGGCGACGAAGGCCGTCGGGTTGGACGGGTAGTTGACGATCAGCGCCAGCGGCTTCGGGATCGAATGCTTCACGGCGCGTTCCAGCGGCGCGAAGAAGCTGTCGTCCGGCTCGACCGGCAGCGAGCGAATGACGCCGCCGGCCATCAGGAAGCCGAAGGCGTGGATCGGATAGGTCGGGTTCGGGCACAGAATCACGTCGCCCGGCGCGGTGATCGCCTGCGCCATGTTGGCGAAGCCTTCCTTAGAGCCGAGCGTGGCGACGACCTGCGTTTCCGGGTTCAGCTTCACGCCGAAGCGGCGGGCGTAATAGGCCGCCTGCGCGCGGCGAAGGCCGGGAATGCCCTTGGAGGAGGAATAGCGGTGGGTGCGCGGATCCTGCACCACCTCGCACAGCTTGTCCACGATCGCCTTCGGCGTGGGCAGATCGGGATTTCCCATGCCGAGATCGATGATATCGGCCCCGCCCGCTCGCGCGCTCGCCTTCAAACGGTTGACCTGTTCGAAGACGTAAGGCGGCAAACGCCGGACTTTGTGAAATTCTTCCATCTTTAACCCCGTGGAAACCGCGAAGCCTCGCCCCGCGCGAATTCATCCTGTTCGTATTGAGATGCCCGCGCCGCAAGGCGTGCGGGCCGCATCATGATATTGCAAGACATGAAGATGCGGTATTTCTTTGACCCATGCGGCTTTCGCGAGGCTTTTCCGCAGCGCGCAAACCGCTTTTGGCGGTTTGCGGCCAAAAGCCCGCCAAGGCAAGCCTTAATTCGCGATTTCCGCCTGCGTGTGCGTGCCATGCTCACGCGCAAGCCTGCGCATTTCCTCGACACGGCGGCGGTACTCCGCTTCGGAAATGTTGCCGGATTTGCGCGCATGCGCAAGGCCGGAAAGCTTTGCCTGCATGTCGGCCGCTTCCTGGTCGCTCATCTGCGTGTTGGCCGCCGTCAGCGGCGCCGAAAGGCTGGGATAGGTGCCGGTGTTGCGCGGCCCGGCGTCGCGCGGCAGCGTTTGGGTATCGCGGGTCACCGTCACCACGGGCGCGGCTGCCGTTTGCGGCAGCGGCTTCGACACATCGGCGCAGGCGCTCGCCAGCACGGCCAATGCCATCAGCGTTGCACCCGTCATCGTCCGCCTCATGGCTTTCATGGTCATCGTCCCGCACATCGCGTTTGCCTTCCTGCTTAGTAAATTTCCCGATGCCGCAATGCAAGACATTCGCCGCATATCGCTGGCACTTGTGCCGAACTTCGTGCAGAATATAAAATGCAACCGACAGGAACAGGCCGGGAGGAAAACGGGTGAGCGACGACAAAAAGACAACCGGCACGAACGACAAGATTTTTCCCGCCTTCGATCCGGACAGCCTGCAACCCTACATCGTCAAGGATCCCGAGGCGATGGCGATGAATTTTGCCCGCACGCTGGAAAATCTCGGCCGCGCCGCTTCCGCCTGGCTGGAGCCGCGCGAACGCGGCGAGCTGGCCGATTCGGCTGCCGAGCCAGCCGCGGACATGGTGAAGACCATGTCGAAGATCACCGAATACTGGATGTCCGATCCGCGCCGCACGCTGGAAGCCCAGACGCATCTGATGAGCGGCGTCTTCAATGCCTGGTCGCGCACCCTCACCCGCATGAGCGGCATGGAAACGGACGAGCCTCAGCGCAAGGAAAAGCGCTTCGCGCATGAGGACTGGCAGCGCAATCCCTTCTTCGATTTCCTCCGGCAAGTGTATTTCATCACGACCGACTGGGCGGAAAAGATGGTCAACGACGCCGAGGGGCTGGACGAGCACACCCGCCACAAGGCCGCCTTCTACATGAAGCAGATCACGGCGGCGCTTTCGCCCGCCAATTTCATCGCCACCAATCCGGAGCTTTATCAGGAAACCATCGCTTCCAGCGGCGAGAATCTCGTCAAGGGCATGGCGATGCTGGCCGAGGATATCCGCGCGGGCGGCGGCGAATTGCGCCTGCGCCAGACCGACGCCTCCAAATTCGCCGTCGGCGTCAACATGGCGCTGACCCCCGGCAAGGTGATCGCCCAGAACGACATCTGCCAGGTGATCCAGTACGAACCGGCCACCGACAAGGTGCTGAAGCGCCCGCTGATGATCTGCCCGCCCTGGATCAACAAATTCTACATTCTCGATCTCAACCCGCAGAAATCCTTTATCAAATGGTGCGTGGAGCAAGGGCACACCGTCTTCGTGATCTCCTGGGTCAACCCCGACGAGCGCCACCGCGACAAGGACTGGGCGGCCTATGCCCGCGAGGGCATCGATTTCACGCTGGAGACCATCGAGAAGGCGACCGGCGAAAAGGAAGTCAACGCCATCGGCTATTGCGTCGGCGGCACGCTGCTGGCCGCGACGCTGGCGCTGCACGCCAAGGAAAAGAACCGCCGCATCAGGACGGCGACGCTGTTCACCACGCAGGTCGATTTCACCCATGCGGGCGATCTCAAGGTGTTCATCGACGAGGATCAGTTCGCGCTCCTGACGGAGCAGATGAAGCGCGTCGGCTATCTCGAAGGCTCCAGGATGGCGACGGCCTTCAACATGCTGCGCGCCTCCGAGCTGATCTGGCCCTATGTCGTCAACAATTACCTGAAGGGCCAGATGCCGATGCCCTTCGACCTCTTGTACTGGAATTCCGATTCCACCCGCATGGCGGCCGCCAACCATGCCTTCTACCTGCGCAATTGCTATCTCGACAACACGCTGGCCCGGGGTGAAATGGAGCTGGACGGCAAGAAACTGTCGCTGAAGGACATCAAGATCCCGATCTACAACCTCGCCACCCGCGAGGACCATATCGCTCCGCCGCGTTCGGTCTTCGTCGGCAGCCAGTTGTTCGGCGGCCCGGTGGATTACGTGCTCTCCGGTTCCGGCCATATCGCCGGTGTCGTCAATCCGCCCGACAAGCACAAATACCAGTTCTGGACCGGCGAAAAGCCGCAGGGCGAATATGAGGAGTGGGTGAAGAATGCCACCGAGACTTCCGGTTCCTGGTGGCCGCACTGGCAGTCGTGGATCGAAGCCCATGACGACCGGCAGACGGAACCCCGCAAGCCCGGCGGCAAGGCGCTGAACGCCATCGAGGATGCGCCCGGCACCTATGTCATGGAACGGATCTGACGGCCCGCCATTCCATGCTCTTTCCGACACCCCTCGTTCCGGCGCGGCTCGTGCAGCGCTACAAGCGCTTCCTGTTCGATGCCGTGCTGGAAGACGGACAGGCGATTACCGGCTCCTGCCCCAACACCGGCTCCATGCTGGGCCTGACGGCGCCGGGATCGCGCATCTGGCTTTCCGAGCATGACAGCCCGACGCGCAAGTACCGCCATGTCTTCGAAATGATCGAAGCTGACGGCATCACCGTCGGCGTCAATACCGGCCTGCCGAACAGGCTGGCGGAAGAGGCGATTCGCGCCGGGCTGGTCGGCGATCTCGGCCTCTATCCAGTCATCGAGCGGGAGCGCAAATATGGCCGCAATTCCCGAATCGACCTGCTGCTCAGCGGCGCGGACAGGCCAGCCGCCTATGTCGAGGTCAAGAACGTGCATTTCTCACGCCGGCCCGGCGTGGCGGAATTTCCCGATACGGCGACGAAGCGCGGCACCAAGCATCTGGAGGAGCTGGCGGATATGGCGGCCAGCGGCCACCGCGCCGTCATGCTCTATCTCATCCAGCGCGAGGATTGCGAGCGCTTCCGGCTGTGCGGCGATCTTGATCCGGTCTATGCCCGCACTTTCGGACAGGCGCAGGCGCGCGGCGTCGAGGCCTATGCCGTGCGCTGCCGGGTGAGCCCGGAGGAAATTCGCCCGCTCGGCCTCATCCCGATAGACGAAGCGCCCCGCCCTGCATTATGACAGGGAAACGATCAGGAATTGCGAAAGCGGAGCAATGGTGAATTATATCGATGCGGCATCGGCGCCCCTGAAGAATACGGGCGCGATCCGGCTCTATGGCGCCGACGATTTCGAAGGCATGCGCAAGGCGAGCCAGTTGACGGCCCGTTGCCTCGATGCGCTGGCGGAGATCGTCAAGCCGGGCGTCACTACCGACGCCATCGACCGTTTCGTGCTGCAATTCGGGCTGGATCACGGGGCGCTGCCCGCGACGCTGAACTATCGCGGCTACACCAAATCCTCCTGCACCTCGATCAACCATGTCGTCTGCCACGGCATTCCCGATGACAAGCCGCTACGCGAGGGCGATGTCGTCAATATCGACGTCACCTTTATTCTCGACGGCTGGCATGGCGATTCGAGCCGCATGTATCCGGTCGGCGCGATCAAGCGCGCCGCCGAGCGCCTGCTGGAAGTGACCTATGAATCGCTGATGCGCGCCATCGCCGTGGTCCGGCCCGGCGTGCGCACCGGCGCGATCGGCGAGGCGATCCAGACCTATGCGGAAGCCGAGCGCTGCTCGGTGGTGCGCGATTTCTGCGGCCACGGGCTCGGGCGGCTGTTCCACGATACCCCGAACATCCTGCATTACGGCCGCGCCAATGAAGGCCCGGAACTGCGCGAAGGCATGATCTTCACCATCGAGCCGATGATCAATCTCGGCAAGCCGCATGTGAAGGTGCTGGCGGACGGCTGGACGGCGGTGACCCGCGACCGCTCGCTCTCGGCGCAATACGAACATGCCGTAGGCGTCACCGCCACCGGCTGCGAGGTCTTCACCCTGTCGCCCGCCGGGTTGGATACGCCCGGCATCAATCGTCAATAGGCGCGGCATGCCGAAACGCTCCGCTGGACCGCCAGGCAAAACCGGTGAACATGCGGCTGCGGCGAATGATCCCGCCGGGCAGGACAGCCTGAATTTCTTCGCCGAATCCCTTCCCCGCCCGGTTGCGGGGGAAAGCGGCGCGGAAGCCCATTATCATGGCCATCGCGAGCGGTTGCGCAGCCGCTTTCGCGAACATGGCGACGCGGCGCTGGCGGATTACGAGATTCTGGAGCTTCTGTTGTTCCGCCTCATTCCCCGGCGCGACACCAAGCCGATCGCCAAGGCGCTGATCGAGCGATTCGGCACGCTGGCGGGCGTTTTCGGCGCCCCCGCCTCGCTGTTGCAGGAGGTGAAGGGCATTGGCGAGGCCGTGGCCCTCGATCTGAAGCTGATCGCCTCCATCGGCCACCGCACCCTGAAAAGCGAACTCAAGGGCCGCCCGGTTCTCGGCTCCTGGGCCTCCCTCATCGATTACTGTCATGCCGCCATGGCGCACGAGACACGCGAGCAATTCCGCATTCTCTTCCTCGACAAGCGCAACACGCTGATTGCCGATGAAATCCAGGGCAAGGGCACGGTGGATCATACGCCGGTCTATCCGCGTGAGGTGGTCAAGCGGGCGCTGGAACTGTCGGCGACGGCGATCATCCTCGTCCACAACCATCCCACTACCCCCTCAATGATCACGTTCGATCACGCTGAATACCGCTGAATCATCAATGAAATAGCCGCTTTTCGCGCATTGCGTACAGGGGGCGGTTATGGCAAATTGGGAGCGGTTAGAGGGGTTGAAAGCGGCTTTCCGATCCCAGCAAACGATCCCCGTTTCTCCTCGACCGATCCCAGTTGCGGAACAGGAGAAAACGCCATGCCAA
>JBDHTA010000196.1:0-7272 GCA_039808465.1 Rhizobiaceae bacterium
CGAATTCCGCCTTGATATCGGCAAAGATTTCCAGCGCCTTTTCGAGCCCGATGCCGCGCTCGGCATTCAGGGAGGTGCGGTTGGCCTTGTCGAAGGAGGATTTGTAGACGAGACCGAGACCCAGCCCGTCACAGATCTCCTTGAGCCTGCCCGCCAACATGAAAGCGTGGTCGCGGCTTTCCATCTGGCAGGGCCCTGCGATCAGCGACAGCTTTGCCGTATTGCTGAAAACGACCTTGCCCGCGCCGGTTCCAACCTCGACGGATGCGTTCGTTGCTGCTGGCATGGTCTTCTCCTTCATGTTCAACCGGCGGGCGCCCGCAATGGGTGCCTCTGAAAAAACGCCGCCCGGCATCGGAATGCGGGCGGCGCAAGCTCATATCGGCGTGCCGAAAACTCAGCCCGCCAGCGCCGCCGCAACCGCTTCGATCGCGTCGGCTGCCTTCGCGCCATCCGGTCCGCCCGCCTGCGCCATGTCGGCGCGGCCGCCGCCGCCCTTGCCGCCGAGCGCGGCAGAGGCGATGCGCACCAGATCGACGGCGCTGAAACGGCCGGTCAGGTCGGACGTGACGGCCACGACCGCGCTGGCCTTGCCGTCCTCGGCAACGCCGATCAGCGCCACGACGCCGGAACCGATGCTGGCCTTGCCGTCATCCGCCAGCCCCTTCAAATCCTTGGGGTCGACGCCGGAAATGGCTTTGCCGAGAAATTTGACGCCGCCAACCTCGCGCGCCGCATCAGCCGAGCCGCCCTGCCCGCCGCCCATGGCGAGCTTGCGCCGGGCGTCCGCCAGTTCGCGCTCGAGCTTGCGGCGCTCGTCCATCATTGCCTCGACGCGCGGCAGCACGTCGGCGGGCTGGACCTTCAGCGCTGAAGCCAGCGACTTGATGCGCTCGTCCTGTTCGGCAAGATAGGCGCGGGCCGCTTCGCCCGTCACCGCCTCGAGGCGGCGCACGCCAGCCCCGACCGCGCTTTCCGAGAGAATATGGACAAGGCCGATATCGCCGGTCGAGCCGACATGGGTGCCGCCGCAGAGTTCGACGGAATAGGCCTTGCCCGTCTTGGAGCCGCGCACACCGCGCCCCATCGACACGACACGGACCTCATCGCCGTATTTTTCACCGAACAGCGCCATGGCGCCTTCGGCAATCGCATCGTCGACCGTCATCAGGCGCGTCGTCACCGGCGCGTTCTGGAGAATGATCTCGTTGGCCATGTCTTCCACGACTTTCAACTCGTCGGCGGACATAGGCTTGGGATGGGACACGTCGAAACGCAGGCGTTCGGGCGCGACCAGCGAGCCCTTCTGCGCGACATGGGTGCCGAGCACTTCGCGCAGCGCCTCATGCAGCAGATGGGTGGCCGAATGGTTCGAGCGCAGGCGGGCGCGGCGGGCGTGATCGACGGTCAGCGCAACGGCGTCGCCGACCTTCAGCATGCCCTCGGAAACCGTCGCCGCATGGACGAACAGCCCCTCGCCCTTCTTCTGCGTATCGGAAACCGCAGCCTTGGCATGGTCGCTGGCGATCACACCGGCATCGCCCATCTGGCCGCCCGACTCGCCATAGAACGGGGTCTGGTTGACGACGATCTGCACCTGGTCGCCAGCGTTGGCGGCGTCGATAGACGCGCCGTCCCTGACGATCGCCTGCACCACGCCTTCCGCCGTCTCGGTGTCGTA
The DNA here is from genome assembly GCA_039808465.1 of Rhizobiaceae bacterium. Classification (GTDB taxonomy): domain Bacteria; phylum Pseudomonadota; class Alphaproteobacteria; order Rhizobiales; family Rhizobiaceae; genus Metarhizobium. The sequence continues at coordinate 1,682 of JBDHTA010000196.1, forward strand.
GCCGAGGAATTCGGTCGCGCCGTGCTTTTCCCTGAGTTCGAACCAGATCGTTTCCGTCGCCTTGTCGCCGGAACCTGACCAGTGCGAGCGCGCCTCGGCCTTCTGGCGCTCCATCGCATCGGTGAAGCCCGAGAGATCGACGCCGATGCCGCGCGCGCGCAGCGCATCCTGCGTCAGATCGAGCGGGAAACCATAGGTGTCATACAGCTTGAACGCGGTCTCGCCATCCAGCATGTCGCCCTTGCCGAAGGTGGAGGTCGCATCGGACAGCAGCCCGAGGCCACGCTCCAGCGTCTTGCGGAAGCGGGTTTCCTCCAGCTTCAGCGTTTCGGTAATCAATGCCTCGGCGCGCACCAGCTCGGGATAGGCGCGGCCCATCTGCGCGACGAGCGCGGGCACCAGACGCCACATCAGCGGCTCGCGCGCGCCCAGCAATTGCGCATGGCGCATGGCGCGGCGCATGATGCGGCGCAGCACATAGCCGCGGCCCTCGTTCGAGGGTAGAACGCCATCGGCGATCAGGAAGGCGGAGGAGCGCAGATGGTCGGCAATGACGCGATGGCTGGCGCGGCGCTCGCCTTCGGCCTTGACGCCGGTTGCCTCTTCCGATGCCGAAATCAGGGCGCGGAACAGGTCGATGTCGTAATTGTCGTGCTTGCCCTGCAAAACGGCGGCGACACGCTCCAGCCCCATGCCGGTATCGATGGACGGGCGCGGCAGGTTGACCCGCTCCTCCTTCGAAATCTGCTCGTATTGCATGAAGACGAGGTTCCAGATTTCGATGAAACGGTCGCCGTCCTCTTCCGGCGATCCGGGAGGGCCGCCCCAGATATGGTCGCCGTGGTCGTAGAAAATCTCGGAACAGGGACCGCACGGGCCGGTATCGCCCATGGCCCAGAAATTGTCGCTGGTCGGAATGCGGATGATCTTCTGGTCGGGAAGGCCCGCGATCTTCTTCCACAGATCGAAAGCCTCGTCGTCCGTGTGATAGACGGTGACGAGCAGGCGCTCGCGGTCAAGGCCGAATTCCCTGGTGATCAGGTTCCAGGCCAGATCGATGGCGCGTTCCTTGAAGTAATCGCCGAAGGAGAAATTGCCGAGCATTTCGAAAAAGGTATGGTGACGGGCGGTATAGCCGACATTGTCCAGATCGTTATGCTTGCCGCCGGCGCGCACGCATTTCTGCGCGGTCGCCGCCGTCGAATAGGGGCGCTGCTCCAGACCGGTGAACACGTTCTTGAACTGCACCATGCCCGCATTGGTGAACATCAGGGTCGGGTCGTTGCGCGGCACCAGCGGGCTGGAAGAAACGACCTCGTGGCCGTTCTTTTTGAAGTAGTCGAGAAAGGTCGACCGGATTTCGTTCACACCGCTCATAAGAAGCCCTTCATTCCCGCCGCTCACCGGCATTCCAACCAAAGTTACCGGCTTTTATCGTCCGTCCCGCACCCTGTCCAGCGCCGCCAAAACAAAACCGGCCGCACTTCTTTCGAAATGCGGCCGGGAAGGCAGATCAGACGGACAAGACTTATGCCTCGGCGGCGGCATCGCCGTCATCGCTGTCCGGCCCGCCGTTTTGCAGGAAGCGGTCGGCGATCAGGCCGGCATTCTGGCGCAGGGCCATTTCGATCTCGCGCGCCAGATCGGGATTGTCCTTGAGGAAGGTCTTGGCATTTTCACGCCCCTGGCCGAGACGCTGGCTGTTATAGGAGAACCAGGCGCCGGATTTTTCGACAATGCCCGCCTTGACGCCGAGATCGATCAGTTCGCCGGTCTTGGAAACGCCCTCGCCATACATGATGTCGAATTCGACCTGCTTGAAGGGAGGCGCCATCTTGTTCTTGACGACCTTGACCTTGGTCTGGTTGCCCACCACCTCGTCACGCTCCTTGACGGAGCCGATGCGGCGGATGTCGAGACGCACCGAGGCATAGAATTTCAGCGCGTTGCCGCCCGTCGTCGTTTCCGGCGAACCGAACATGACACCGATCTTCATGCGGATCTGGTTGATGAAGATGACCATGCAGTTCGAACGCGAGATCGAAGCCGTCAGCTTGCGCAGCGCCTGGCTCATCAGGCGGGCCTGAAGGCCCGGCAGGCTGTCGCCCATGTCGCCTTCGATTTCCGCGCGCGGCGTCAGCGCCGCCACGGAGTCGATGACGAGAACGTCGATCGCGCCGGAACGAACCAGCGTATCGGTGATTTCCAGCGCCTGCTCGCCGGTATCGGGCTGCGAGATCAGGAGATTCTGGAGATCGACGCCAAGCTTGCGGGCATAAACCGGATCGAGCGCATGCTCGGCATCCACGAAGGCGCAGATGCCGCCCTTCTTCTGCGCTTCGGCAATGGTCTGTAGCGCAAGCGTGGTCTTGCCCGAGCTTTCCGGGCCATAGATTTCAATGATGCGCCCCTTGGGAAGACCGCCGACCCCGAGCGCGATATCGAGGCTGAGAGAGCCGGTCGACACCGTCTCGATCTCCACCACATTGTCCTTGGAACCGAGCTTCATGATCGATCCCTTCCCGAAGGAACGCTCGATCTGCGAAAGGGCCGCTTCCAGTGCCTTGCTTTTATCCACCGCTTTGTCCTCTACAAGCCGCAAACTATTCTGTGACATTGGGTCCACCTTTAGGTTATTGATGCCGCACTGGCAATGAAGCTGCCGATGCCATGTATGTACTCTTTTTGTTCTGTATTTTCAAGAGTGAAACAAGCTTTTGATTCGAAAATGAAAACGCCTTCTTGTTCCCTTTCTGTTTTAGGGTATGTTTTCAGGGGCTTGAGGCGCCGGAATCCCGGTCCGGCCAGCCATGTTTTCAAACGAATCGAGCCCGCCGGAAGGAGTTTTTCATGAAGAACGTGCTGGTCTGCGGCGGCGCTCATGTGGATCGCCGGGGACGAATCGCAGGCAGGACGGCGCCCGGCGCCTCCAACCCCGGCGCCTGGTTTTCGGAGGCGGGCGGCGGCGGCTTCAACGCGGCGCGCAACCTTTCCCGGCTCGGCCATGCCGTGACCCTGATCTCGCCCCGCGGCGGCGATGCCGAGGGCGATCTCGTGGCGGCGGCGGCGCGGCAGGCGGGCGTCACCGACCGCCCCTTCGTCTTTCTCGACCGCGCCACGCCGAGCTATACCGCCATCCTCGAAAACGACGGCAATCTGGTGATCGCGCTGGCGGACATGGATCTGTACCGGCAATTCACCCCGCGCCGGGCGCAAATGCGAAGCGTGCGCGATGCGATCGCGGCAGCCGATCTATTGCTGTGCGACGCCAACTTGCCGGAGGAAACCATTGCGGCGCTCATCGGTCAGGCGCGCGATTGCGGGCGGGTGACCGCCGGGATCGCCATATCGCCCGCCAAGGCCGTCCGGTTCCGCCCGGCGCTGGAACGGCTGGATTTCCTGTTCATGAACGAGGCGGAGGCCTGCGCGCTGACCGGAGCCCGGGCGGCCGATCTTCGCGAATGGCCCGCGATGCTGCGGGATATCGGTCTTGCTGGCGGCTTCGTCACGCGTGGCGGCGAGGCTCTGGTGGGCTTTAGCGGCCCGGATATGGTGATCGGCAAGCCGCCGGTGCTTGATATGATTCAGGATGTCACAGGCGCGGGCGATGCCCTTGCGGCGGGCGCGCTTTTCGGCTTGATGAACGGTTCGGGATTAGCCGAGGCCATGCGGCTGGCGATCGCCTGCGCGTCCATCACGCTGCAATCGCCCTATGCCGTCAGCGAGGCGCTTTCCCGGGAAAGCCTGCAAGCGGCGCTCTCCCGTGTCACGGATGTTCATGCGCGCTGATGCAGTCGCGCCCTTTCATATCGGATCGAAACCATGACTGACAACACACCCTTTACCATCGTCTATTCGAAAGAAGTCGCCGAGGCGAAAGCCGGGGGCCTGCCGATCGTGGCGCTGGAATCCACCATCATTACCCATGGCATGCCCTATCCCGGCAATATCGAGATGGCGCGCAGCGTCGAGGCGATCGTCCGGGCCGAGGGCGCGGTTCCCGCCACGATCGCCGTCCTGTCCGGCACGTTGCATATCGGTCTCGAACCGGAGGAACTGGAAGCGCTGGCGCAGACGGCGGACGCCATGAAGGTTTCCCGCGCCGATCTCGCCTTCGCGGTCTCCGAGGGACGCACCGGCGCAACCACGGTTGCCGCCACGATGATTGCGGCGGCACTCGGCGGCGTGCGCGTCTTCGCCACCGGCGGCATCGGCGGCGTGCATCGCGGCGCAGAGGAAAGCTTCGATATTTCCGCCGATCTCGAGGAACTGGCCCGCACTGCCGTCATCGTCGTCTGCGCGGGCGCCAAGGCGATTCTCGACATTCCGAAGACGCTGGAAGTGCTGGAAACGCGCGGCGTGCCGGTCGTTACCTTCGGCTCGCGGGATTTCCCGGCTTTCTGGTCGCGCATTTCCGGCCATGCCAGCCCGCTGACGCTCGGCAGCGCCGAAGCCATTGCCCGCTTCCAGTCGGTGCGCGAAGCGATGGGCATCGATGGCGGCATGCTGATCGCAAATCCGGTTCCGCAGCAGGATGAAATCCTCCGCGACGAAATGGAAGGCTTCATCGGCGAGGCGATTCGCCAGTCGGAGGCGGATGGCGTCGGCGGCAAGGCGGTGACGCCCTATCTTCTCGCGAAAATTTTCGATCTCACCGGCGGGCGCAGCCTGAAGACCAATATCGCGCTGGTTGAAAACAATGCCCGGCTCGCGGCCCGCATCGCGGTGGCGATGACTTGATACAGGCGCTCACTGTCCTTCGCTAACGGCGTAAGAGTAAGCGTTAATTCTCGTGAAATCAGGCTGACCGTATCGCCTCGCAGCACGGCTTCCGGCATCGCATTCATGCCGGAAGCGCAACCTTTGCGAACGGAACTATTAGAATGCACCTTCATTTATAACTACCTTTAATTGCACAATTTATTAATACAATCAGTGATTACATTCTCCTGTTCGAAGGATACGAGCAGGAGTTGCGCATGCCATCCAGATTGCGAAATTCGAACGACGGCGCGGCGGCGGTGGAGTTTGCCCTGCTCGCCCCGCTTTTCGTGATGCTGCTGCTGAGCTTCATCGCCACCGGCATTTATCTCAGCACGGCCTATTCCATCCAACAGATCGCCGCGGATGCGGCGCGCACGGCCATTGCCGGAATCACCGCCGAGGAGCGGCAGCGGCTGGCGAGCGGTTTCGTCGATTCGACGGCGCTTCGCTATCCGTTCATCACCAAAAAGTACCTCGTCATCAGCGCCATGGACGATCCGGGCGATCCGAACCAGTTCGTCGTTTCGCTCTCCTACGATGCCTCCGAATTGCCGATCTGGAATCTCTACAGCTTCGCCTTGCCCGGCAGCCACATTCAACGTCACGCAACGATCCGCATCGGAGGGCTTTGACATGATCGCCATACCCGCATGCCTGAAAAAATTTCATCACTGCCGAGAGGGCAACGTGGCGCTGCTGACGGCGCTCACCGCGCCTCTGGTCGTCGCATCGCTGGCGCTGGGCATCGATGCGGGCGCCATGAGCCTGCAAAAGCGCAACACGCAGATGCAGGCCGATCTGGCGGCCATCGTCGCCGCCGCGCGGCC
>JBDHTA010000197.1:0-7226 GCA_039808465.1 Rhizobiaceae bacterium
TTGCACGATGCTGCCGGTGGTGTAGATGCGCATCGGGCCGATGCGGCCCGCCGAAATCAGGCCCTTTTCCTCGTAGAAATGCAGGGTGCGGTGGGTGACGCCGAAGGCATTGGCCATATCGGCGATGGCGACCGGGCCATCCGGCAGGTTGGCGGGCAATTCGATTTCGGGAAGAAAACGAAGCCGGATCTCCGTGCCTGCGCGCGCGCCGGCATGGCTGGCCTGTTTCGTGCTTTCGGGCATGAATGATGTATCCTTCGCCCTGCGGCGCGTCCTGAGCCTGACGACAGGCAATATCTCACGTTAAGCGGCGGCGCTGGGTATCGTCATCGCCGCATTGAATATCAGGGCACGTTAATGAGAATTAACGGAATTGAAACCCTGAAAAGTCATGGGTGGTTATTCGCCGCCAAGCTTGCGTTTTCTTGAGCGGGATCAATGACTTTTCGGAATTTTCCGTTTGCGGCTCATGCGCCGCGGTTGCGCTCCTGCGCGTCGGCTTCCGCCTCCCGCGCCAGCGAAATCAGGTGATGGGGCTCGCTCAGCAGGCGATCCGGCTCGTTGCTCGGCACCAGCGCCGACTGGCAACGCCATGCGGCGTCGAAGGTCTGGCGGGATTTGTGCAGCTTGTATTCGTTCATCGCCGTCAGGCAGTTCATCAGGCTGCTGGAATGGTCGTTGCTGTTGGCGAAGGCGTAGAGCTGGCCGTTCATGGAAAGACGGCGGCCCGCGAAGGTGCTGGCGGCGAAGGTGCGCTCGCTGACCAGATGCAGGCCGCTTTCGGGAACGGATTCGGTGTGGAAGATCTCGCCGGAGGCATTATGCGTCAACTGGACATCGAGATGGCCGGGCTTGCCGCCCTTGTCGATGGACAGGGTGAAATCCAGCGCGTCGCTCTGGCGGGCGATGCGGTTGGCGCGGTCGAAATCCTCCACCAGTTCCACGAAGGCGAGCTGGCCGAGCGCGACGCGGAAGGAATCCGCCAGCGAGGCGGCAAGCGCCGAATGGCCGAAATCGTTGCGGATGGCGATGCGCGGAAGGGCCGAGGCATCGCGCGTCAGCCCCGCGACTTCCGCTCCGCTGCCATCGGCGGCGGGAACGAGATAGCGGCTGGTGGCATGCAGGCCGAGCGCGGTGATGTTCAGCACCGTCAGCGCCAGAAGGCCGGTGGAGGCGAGACGGAAGCGGCTCCAGAAGGAGGGTTGCGCGGCGGCGGCAATGACGGCGGGCGCGGGCAGGGCGTCGTCCTCGCGCATCGGCGCGGGCGTTTCCTCCACCGGTTCGGCCGCGGGCGCCTGCAAGGCATAGGCGGGCACATAGCCGCCGACGGGGATTTCGATGCGCAGCAGGTCGTCTGCGCCTTCCGTTTCGTAATACTGGCGCAGCAGCTTGCGCAGCTTGCCCGCCTGCACGCGCACCAGCGGATCGCCGCCGGGGTCGAAGCTCTCGTTGCGGGCAAAGACGTCCACGCCGATCGAATAGCCCTTCAACTGGTGCGCCAGGCCTTCCTGTTCCTTGCGCACCACGTAGTTCAGGAATGTCCTCAGGCGCTCGGAGCGGGAGAAGGTTTCGCTTTCCAGAATCTTCTGGAGGCTGGTCATTACCAGCGCGCCATCGGCGGTTCGGGCGTCGGTCATCTTATCCTGCAATTGGGACTCCGGGTTCGGCGCTGGCGGCGCGCCTTGTGCTTCGTCCGATATAATGCCGATAACACGGCTTATTAAAGACCGCTTACACCGGATAGGCCAGTTTTTGCAATAAAGGCCGGGGCGGAGCATTGGCATTACGGGCGCGGATGGCCTATGACATCAGTAAATTTGCAACACTGACCGGAATCCATGCAATGCCCGCCAAGCTTTCCGTGAATCTGAATGCCATCGCCATGCTGCGCAACCGCCGCGATCTTCCCTGGCCGAGCGTCGAGGCGCTGGGGCGCATCGCCCTTCAGGCGGGGGCCTGGGGCCTGACGGTGCATCCGCGCCCGGATCAGCGGCATATCCGCTTCTCCGATCTGCCGGTCATCCGCGCCCTGATCGACGACGAGTTTCCGGCGGCGGAATTCAACATTGAGGGCTATCCGACCGAGGATTTCCTGGCGCTGTGCGAGGCGGCCGAGCCGGAGCAGGTGACGCTGGTGCCCGACGATCCGGCGCAGGCGACCTCCGACCATGGCTGGGATTTCCGCAGGCATCGCGGTTTCCTCACCGATGCCGTGGGCAGGCTGAAGGCGAAGGGCTGCCGCGTGTCGCTGTTTGCCGATGGCGACGGCGATGCGGAGGCAATCGCGGTGGCGCGTGAAACCGGCGCGGATCGCATTGAGCTTTACACCGGCCCCTATGGCGGCTGCTTCGACGATCCCGTGCAGGCGGTGAAGATCGCCGGGCAATTGCAGAAGACGGCGGAGGCGGCGCGCGGCGCCGGGCTCGGCGTCAATGCCGGGCATGATCTCACGGTCGGCAACCTGCCGCTGCTGATGCGGCATATTCCCTTCATCGCCGAAGTTTCCATCGGCCACGGCCTGACGGCGGACGCGCTGGAATTCGGCATGGCGGAAACGGTGCTCCGCTTCCGCCGCGCCTGCGGCGAAGCCGTCTGATCCGAAACCGCAAAATGCCGCATGGACCGGCTTGACGGCGGGCGCGGCCTGCTGCATAAGAATGGCGAACCGTACCGTACGGTACATGAACATTCCGGAAGCGCAACAGCCGTTTCCGTGACGATGCCGGAGTTCGAAAGCCTTGCCGTCCGATCCAATGACAGCGCCGGAATTTTCGCCGCGCCAGAACGCCGTTCTGGGGCAGGCGCTGCGGCTGCTGGTCGATGGCGGCGAAAAGGCGCTGACGACGGCGGGCGTGGCGCGCGCGGCCAATTGCTCCAAGGAAAGCCTCTACAAGTGGTTCGGTGACCGTGACGGCCTGATCGCGGCGATGATCGCCTTTCAGGCCAGCAAGGTGCGCACCTTCGAGCGCGACGGCGAGCGGCTGAATGCGCTGAGCCTCAAGGATCATCTCGTTACCTTCGCCCATGACCTGCTCGACGTTCTCTCCGGCGACGTGTCGCTGGCGCTGAACCGGCTGGCTGTCGGGCAATCAAGCCGCGACGGCTCCAAGCTCGGCGAGTTCCTGCTGGAGCATGGCCGCCGCCAGATCGACCGGCGGGCGCGGGCGCTGCTGGATTCCGGCCGCCGCGCCGGGCTGCTCTCCTTCGATGACGGCGAGGAAGCCTACCGCACCCTCTACGGGCTGATCGTTTCGGATCTGCATGTGCGCATGCTGCTCGGGGAAAAGCCGCAGGGCGATTTCACCCAGCGGGCGGAAAAGGCGGTTCGCGCCTTTCTGAAGCTGCACGGCACGGAAAAGACCTTGACGGAAGCAGGGATTTCATTCCTCTGACGTCATCATTCAACACAACGGACAAGCACAAGGGAAGGACATTCGAAATGCGCGTCTATTACGATCGTGATGCCGATCTCAACCTCATCAAGTCGAAGAACGTCGCCATCGTCGGCTATGGTTCGCAGGGCCGCGCCCACGCGCTGAACCTGAAGGATTCCGGTGCCGCCAACGTCGTCATCGCGCTCAAGGCCGGTTCGCCGACCGTCAAGAAGGCCGAAGCCGACGGCTTCAAGGTCATGACCGTTGCCGAAGCCGCCAAGTGGGCCGACCTCCTGATGATGGCGACCCCGGACGAACTCCAGGCCGACATCTACAAGAACGATATCGCCGGTAACATCCGCGACGGCGCCGCCATCGCCTTCGCGCACGGCCTGAACGTTCACTTCGGCCTGATCGAGCCGAAGGCTTCGCTCGACGTCGTCATGATCGCGCCGAAAGGCCCCGGCCACACGGTTCGCGGCGAATACCAGAAGGGCGGCGGCGTTCCCTGCCTCGTCGCCGTTCACCAGAACGCATCGGGCAACGCCCTTGAGCTGGCGCTCTCCTACGCCTGCGGCGTCGGCGGCGGCCGTTCGGGCATCATCGAAACCAACTTCAAGGAAGAGTGCGAAACCGATCTCTTCGGCGAACAGGTCGTTCTCTGCGGCGGTCTGGTCGAGCTGATCCGCGCCGGTTTCGAAACGCTGGTCGAAGCCGGTTACGCGCCGGAAATGGCCTATTTCGAGTGCCTGCACGAAGTGAAGCTGATCGTGGACCTGATCTACGAAGGCGGCATCGCCAACATGAACTACTCGATCTCCAACACCGCCGAGTGGGGCGAATACGTCACCGGCCCGCGCATCATCACCGCCGACACCAAGGCCGAGATGAAGCGCGTCCTCAAGGACATCCAGACCGGCAAGTTCACCTCGGACTGGATGCAGGAATGGAAGGCAGGCGCCGCCCGCTTCAAGGGCATCCGCCGCAACAACGACGCCCACCAGATCGAAGAAGTCGGCGCCAAGCTGCGCGGCATGATGCCGTGGATCGGCAAGAACAAGCTGGTCGACAAGGCTGTCAACTGATCGGTTTCCTGACTGAAACGGGAAAGGCCGGGGCATTCGCTCCGGCCTTTTTCGTTGGCGCCTTCCGGTCTTGTCACGGTGGCAATAATATAGGTCAGTATTATTGACTTATATGTATGCTCATGGTCTTCTTCCCATGGAGAAACCTGAGGACGCGCCATCATGAACTGGGACGATATCTTTGCCACGCGCTCCATGCGGATGCGCGCATCGGAAATCCGCGAGTTGTTGAAGCTGCTCGACCAGCCCGACATCATTTCCTTCGCGGGCGGCATTCCCGATCCGGCGCTGTTTCCGGATGCGGAATTCAAGGCGGCCTATGCCGATATCTTCAGCGGTTCTTCGGTCGGAGCGGCGCTGCAATATTCCGTCAGCGAGGGCTACAGGCCGCTGCGCGAATGGCTGGCGGGCGAGATGGGCAAGCTCGGCATTGCCTGCGGCGTCGAGAACGTCTTTATCGTCTCCGGGTCGCAGCAGGGGCTGGATTATCTCGGCAAGCTGTTCCTGTCGCCCGGCGATACCGCGCTCGTCACCTGGCCAACCTATCTCGGCGCCTTGCAGGCGTTCAACGCCTATGAACCGGCTTACGACCAATTGACGCTTTCCGGCAACCGCACGCCGGACTCCTATCGCGCCGCGGCGGAAAAGGCGGGCGGGCGGGTGAAATTCGCCTATTTCTCCGCCGAATTCTCCAATCCGACCGGCGAAAGCCTCGACCGTGCCGCCCGCGAGCGCGCCATTGACCTTGCCGATGAACTGGAGATCGCGCTGATCGAGGACGCCGCCTATCAATCCCTGCGCTATGATGGCGAGGCGGTGCCGCCGGTCATGGCGCTGGAAATCGCCCGCAAGGGCTCCATCGAGGCGACGCGCACCATCTATTGCGGCAGTTTTTCCAAGACGCTGGCGCCCGGCCTGCGCGTCGGCTTCATCGTCGCCAATTCAACCGTTATCCGCAAGCTGGTGCTGATGAAGCAGGCGGCCGACCTGCATTCCTCGACCATCAACCAGATGGCGATCGCCCATGTCGCCTCGCGCCATTTCGATGCGCAGGTTGCGAAAATCCATGCCGCCTACCGGCAGCGGCGTGACGCCATGCTGGCGGCGCTGGAACGGCACATGCCATCTGGCGTGCGCTGGACGCGGCCGGAAGGCGGCATGTTCGTCTGGGTGACGCTTCCGGAGGGCCTGGACGGGGCGAAGCTGCTGGCGAAATCGCTGGAGGCGGCGCGCGTCGCCTTCGTGCCGGGCCGCGCCTTCTTCGCGGATGGCTCCGGCGGCAATACGCTGCGCCTCAGCTTCTCCTGCGCCGATGATGCCATGATCGAGGAGGGCATCGGGCGGCTCGGCAGGCTGATTGCCGGGGAAATGCGGATGGCGGCGTAAAAGCTGCCGTTCACGGCGTTACGATTTGATTTCTTGCGGTTGGCGCGTTTAGATTGCCGTCTGTCAACCGGAAGAAATGCATGTCGCTGCGCCTCGCAACCTTCAATGTCGAAAACCTGATGACGCGGTTCGATTTCACGGGGTTTCGCAACCAGTTGCGGCAGGATCGCGTGCTGCGCATGTTCGCGGTGCAGGGCGAGGAGCAGTACCGGCGGCTGGAAGAGGCGCGGATGATCTCTTCCACCGACGACACGCGCCAGCATTCGGCGCTGGCGATTGCCGATACCGATGCGGATATCCTCTGCCTTCAGGAAGTCGATAATCTCGACGCGCTGCATGCCTTCGAATACGGCTATCTCTACCGTATGGTCGGCAATGGCTACCGGCAGAAATTCCTGATCGAAGGCAATGACAGCCGCGGCATCGATGTCGCCGTGCTGATGCGGGAGGAAACCCGCGACGGCGAGAAGATCGAGGTCGTGGATATCCGCAGCCATGCGGCGATGACCTATCGCGATCTTGCGCCATCGGTGAAGGTGGCGCGGTCGGCCAATCTCGATGAGAAGATTTTCAAGCGCGATTGCCTGGAACTCGATATCCGCATCGGCGGCGAGCGGCTGACGCTGTTCGTGGTGCATTTCAAATCGATGGGGCCGGGGCGTGAGGGCATGGATGGCCGCGAGGCGACGATGCCGACCCGCATGGCGGAAGCCGCCGCCGTGCGCCAGATCGTCGAGCAGCGTTTTGGCCGGGGTTTGACGGCGCGCAAGCGGTTCGCGATCTGCGGCGACATGAACGATTATCAGGAGCGCATCGTCATCGATGGCGACCGCCGCAACGGCTATCGCTTCACCTATGCGGGCGAGGCCCAAAGCTGTCTCGATATCCTCACGCATGACGGTTTCGTGGAAAACCCGATGCTGCGGCGCGATGCGATGGACCGCTGGACGCTCTACCACTCACGCGGCCCGGCCGAGCAGCATCTGTGCCAGCTCGATTACATTCTGCTCTCGCCCTATCTCGCCGAGACCAATGCCACCCGCATTCCCGAGATCATTCGCGCCGGGCAGCCCTGGCGCACCATCTTTCCCGAGGGGCAGGACGTGGCGCGTTATCCGCGCATCGGCTGGGACAGACCGAAGGCTTCCGACCATTGCCCCGTAGTGATGACGCTCGATCTGGTCTAACCTCTTGCTTTCATGGCCGCTCCTGTTGCACCTTGCCGCTCTGGCATGACAGCAAGGGAGAGCCGCGTGGCGCGTGCGTACAGCATCTATGATGTCTTCACCGAAACCCGGCTGGCGGGCAATCCGCTGGCGGTGATCTTCGACGGCGATGGCCTGAGCGATGAGACGATGCAGCGCATTGCCGGGGAAATGAA
>JBDHTA010000198.1:0-7117 GCA_039808465.1 Rhizobiaceae bacterium
CGGCAGTTCGGAAGCGTCGAGCTTGAAGCCGGTGTTGAAGGGATCGGCCTTGAACTTGACGTCGTCGAACACGAAGAATTCCGGCTCGGGGCCGACGAAGATGGTGTCGCCGATGCCCGAGGCCTTGAGATAGGCTTCCGCCTTCTTGGCAACGCCGCGCGGATCGCGGTTATAGGCTTCGCCGGAAACCGGGTCGAGGATATCGCAAAGGATGACCATGGTGGACTGCGCGAAGAACGGGTCCATATGCACCGTTTCCGTATCGGGCATCAGCACCATGTCGGACTCGTTGATCGCCTTCCAGCCGCCGATCGAGGAGCCGTCGAACATGACGCCGTCGGCGAACATGTCTTCATCGACGCAGGCCACGTCCATGGTGACATGGTGCAGCTTGCCCTTGGGATCGGTGAAGCGCAGGTCGACGAACTTGACGTCGTTCTCCTTGATCTGCTTCAGGATATCGTTTGCGGTCGTCATATACGGTTTCCTTGAATGAGATGACGATTATGGCCCGTCCGTCATGGAAGGGCAGATTTCAGATGGCGTCGATGCCGGTTTCGCCGGTGCGGATGCGGATGACCTCTTCGATGTTCGACACGAAGATCTTGCCGTCGCCGATGCGCCCGGTCTGCGCGGCGTTGCGGATGGCCTCGATCACGGCTTCGGCGTTTTCGTCGGCCAGCACGACCTCGACCTTCACTTTTGGAAGGAAATCGACGACGTATTCCGCCCCGCGATAAAGCTCCGTATGACCTTTCTGGCGACCGAAGCCCTTCGCTTCCGTGACGGTGATCCCCTGCAACCCGACTTCCTGAAGGGCTTCCTTCACTTCGTCGAGCTTGAAAGGCTTGATGATCGCTTCGATCTTTTTCATGAGAAAATATCTCTCCGCTTCTTCCCCGTTGCGAGCGAAGAAAATCCCCCGCCCGGCGTCCCTCATGCATGTTGCGTGCCAAGCGGAAATGATTTCGCGCGAAATTTTCCGCCACGCTCCGCCCGCAATGGTTTTCGCCCGAATTTTTGCAAAAGACCAGCCGTCCATGCCCAATTTTTATGTGAATTGCGCCGCAGGACCGGCGCCGTTTCGCCTTTGCCTGTTTCCTGTTCAATTTCCGGAGCGGGCGCGGGTTTAATTTTTATGCATGTGCATAAAATATAAGCTGAATACGCGGCGGTTGTCATTTGCCGCGAATGGGGTCAGACATAGAGGCATGACCGGAGATATTCACGACCTGCTGCTGACGCCCGAGGAAATGGGAGCCTGCGACGCGGCGGCTGCCGCATCCGGGCTCGACAGCTTCGCGCTGATGGAACGGGCGGGACAGGCGGTGGCCGCCGCGGCCCTGCGCCATTTCGGCGAAACCCGCCGCTTCGCCATCCTCTGCGGTCCCGGCAACAATGGCGGCGATGGCTATGTGGCCGCCCGCGCCTTGCATGAGAGCGGCGGCAGTGTCGCGGTGTTTCATCTCGGCGATCCCGCAAAACTGAAGGGCGACGCCTTGACGGCCCGCACGCTCTGCCCGTTGCCATCAGCCCCGCTTGCGGAATTTGCGCCCGGAGATGGCGATCTGGTGATCGATGCCATCTTTGGGGCAGGGCTGGCGCGGAATGTGCCGCCGGAGGTTGTCCGCGTCATCGAAGCGGTGACGGCGGCGGAGGTGCCGGTGCTGGCCGTCGATCTGCCTTCCGGCCTGTGCGGACGGCGGGGCGCGGCGCTCGGCGCTGCGTTCAAGGCAAGCCGCACGGTAACCTTCATGACTCGTAAGCCGGGGCATCTGCTGCTGCCGGGCCGCATGCTTTGCGGCGAAACGGAGGTTTTCGATATCGGCATTCCGCATCGTCTGGTGCGCGCCGCGTGGGGCGGCAGGCTGCGCGTCAACGATCCCGGCTGGTGGCAGGGCGCGATCCCGAGCGAGGGGGCGGACGCCCACAAGTTCAGGCGCGGGCATCTGGTGGTGTTTTCCGGGGAGGCGTGGAAGACCGGCGCGGCGCGGCTTTCGGCGCGCTCGGGTTTTCGCGCAGGCGCCGGGCTGGTGACGCTCGCCAGCCCCCGTGACGCCCTGCCGGTGAACGCTCCGGCGCTGACCGCCGTGATGCTGCGCGAGATAGACGATGCGGCGGAGCTTGAAACATGGCTGGAAGACAGGCGGCTTTCCGCCTTCGTGCTGGGGCCGGGTTTCGGCGTCGGCGAAAAGGTGCGTGATTTCGTGCGCCTGCTGGCGGAGCGCCCGCTGGTGCTGGATGCCGATGGCATCACCGCCTTCAAGGACGATGCCGGAACGCTGTTCTCACTGTTTGCGGAAGGGGAAACGCGCCTCGTGCTGACGCCGCATGAAGGGGAGTTCGCCCGTCTGTTTCCCGATATCGCCGCCGATCCGGCGCTGGGCAAGGCGGAGAAGGCGCAGGCCGCCGCCGTCCGCGCTCATGCGGCGGTGATCTACAAGGGGGCGGATAGCGTGATTGCCGCTCCGGACGGGCGCGCCGCCATCAATGTCAACGCGCCGCCATGGCTGGCGACGGCGGGCTCCGGCGATGTGCTGGCGGGCATCATCGGCGGGTTGTTGGCGCAGGGCGTTCCGGCCTATGAGGCGGCCTGCGCGGCCGTCTTCATGCATGGCGAGGCGGCGGGCCGTCTGGGTAGGGGGATGACGGCCGAGGATCTGGCCGATGCCGTCAGGCCCTTCGCGGCCGGTTGAGCCTGCGCCGGTCGCGCAGGATCGGGCGGATGGCGCGGTAGAGCAGCAGCGCGAGGATCAGCGTCAGGTAGACATATTGTTCGGGGCTCAGCACCTTGGTCGAGAGGGCGTAATGCAGCGCCGCGAGCGCCGCCACCAGATAGACGAGCCGGTGCAGCGTCACCCAGCCTTTGCCGAGCCTGCGGATCGAAGCCATGTTGGACGTCACCGCCAGCGGGATCAGCAGAACCAGCGCCGCCATGCCGAACATGATGAACGGCCGCTTCACCACATCGGCAACGATAGCGGCGGCCATCAGGGCCTGATCCAGCACCGCATAGACGGTGAAATGCATGGCGGCGTAATAGAAGGTCAGCAGGCCGAGCGCCCGCCGGTAGCGCAGCAGGTTCCACCCGCCCAGTTCCCGCAAGGGGCTGATGGCGAGCGTCAGGATGAGGAAGCGCAGGGTCCACAGCCCGAGAAGGTGCTCGAAGGTCTTGACCGGATCGGCCCCCAGCCCGCCGGTCGCCCCGCGATAGAAATACCATGCGGCGGGAACGAGCCCGGCGGCATAAAGCAGCCAGACCGAGGCGGAAGCCCATCGCCTGCCGGAGAAAATGCCCGCCATCATCAGAAATTCGCCCGCAGATCCATGCCCGCATAGAGGCTCGCCACCTCATCGGCATAGCCGTTGAAGGGCAGGGTGGGCCGCCGCCCGCCAGCGGAGAAGAAGCCGCCTTCGCCGATGCGCCGCTCGGTCGCCTGACTCCAGCGCGGATGATCGACCTCCGGGTTCACATTGGCGTAGAAGCCGTATTCCTGAGGGTTGGTCAGCGCCCAGGTGTTGTCCGGCTGCTTGTCCGTCAGCGTGATGCGGACGATGGATTTGATGCCCTTGAAGCCGTATTTCCACGGCACGACGAGGCGCACCGGCGCGCCGTTCTGGTTCGGCAGCGTTTCGCCGTACAGGCCGACGGCAAGCAGGGTGAGGGGATGGCGGGCTTCATCCAGCCGCAACCCCTCGACATAGGGCCAGTTCAGCGTCTGGAAATATCCCTTCTGCCCCGGCATTTCCTCCGGCCGCACCACGGTTTCGAAGGCGGCGTATTTCGCGCTGCCGAGCGGCTCCACCTTGTCGAGCAACGAGGCCAGCGGAAAGCCGTTCCACGGAATGACCATCGACCACGCCTCGACGCAGCGCATGCGGTAGATGCGCTCTTCAATGGGAAATTCCGTAATCAGCTTGTCGATGTCGAAGGTCGCGGGCTTGTCCACCATGCCGTCGACGGTGATCGTCCATGGGCGCGGCTTGAAATCGCCGGAAAGCTTTTCCGGATCGCCCTTGTCCAGACCGAATTCGTAGAAATTGTTGTAGCTGGTCACATCCTTTTGCGGCGTCGGCTTTTCATCCAGCGTGTAGCGGCTGGGCGTGACCGTCAGCGGCGCGGCCAGCGCGGGCGAGGCGATGAAGCCCGCCGCCGCCGCGCCGAGAAACTGGCGGCGGTTGAGATAGGCGCGGAGCGGGGTGATTTCCGAAGCGGGAATATGCGGCGGGCGATAGGGGGCCATGGGTTCATTCCTTTGAACGCCTGGCAAGATTACCGCGTCATTGCGGCTCGAAAAGGCGTCTGCCGCGCACATTTTCGTGTAGTATCGCAGGCAGCTTCCGAAGGCGTACCGGAATCGCCCCTGCCGATAGTGACAGATTCCGGCATTTGCGTTAGGAGAGCAGCATTCGAAAACGGGTGCGGCAGCGGCGTCCTGCCTTGACACCCTTCGCGATTTTCCCCGTTATGCGCGACGCCGAGGACAAGATCATGCCTGCTTATCGTTCGAGAACCACGACCCATGGCCGCAATATGGCCGGTGCGCGCGGCCTTTGGCGCGCGACGGGCATGAAGGACGGCGATTTCGGCAAGCCGATCATCGCGGTGGTGAACTCCTTCACCCAGTTCGTGCCGGGCCACGTCCACCTGAAGGATCTCGGCCAGCTCGTCGCCCGCGAAATCGAGGCGGCGGGCGGCGTCGCCAAGGAATTCAACACCATCGCCGTCGATGACGGCATCGCCATGGGCCATGACGGCATGCTCTATTCGCTGCCCTCGCGCGAGATCATCGCCGATAGCGTCGAATACATGGTCAACGCCCATTGCGCCGATGCCATGGTCTGCATTTCCAACTGCGACAAGATCACCCCCGGCATGCTGAACGCCGCCATGCGCCTGAACATCCCGGCCGTCTTCGTGTCCGGCGGGCCGATGGAGGCGGGCAAGGTGGTGATGCACGGCAAGAAGCATGCGCTCGATCTGGTCGACGCCATGGTTGCCGCCGCCGATGACAGCATCTCGGATGAGGACGTCAAGACCATCGAGCGCTCCGCCTGCCCGACCTGCGGCTCGTGCTCGGGCATGTTCACGGCCAATTCGATGAACTGTCTGACGGAAGCGCTTGGCCTGTCGCTGCCGGGCAACGGCTCGACGCTCGCCACCCATGGCGACCGCAAGCGCCTGTTCGTGGAAGCCGGTCACCTGATCGTCGATCTCGCCCGCCGCTATTACGAGCAGGAGGATGACAGCATCCTGCCGCGCAACGTCGCAAACAAGAAGGCGTTCGAAAACGCCATGTCGCTGGATATCGCCATGGGCGGCTCCACCAACACGGTGCTGCATATCCTGGCGGCCGCGCATGAGGGCGGCGTCGATTTCACCATGGAGGATATCGACCGCCTGTCGCGCAAGGTGCCCTGCCTGTCGAAAGTCGCGCCCGCCAAGAACGACGTCCATATGGAAGACGTTCACCGCGCTGGCGGCATCATGCGCATTCTCGGCGAGCTGGATCGCGGCGGCCTGATCAACCGCGACAGCCCGGTCGTGCATGCCGCGACGCTGGGCGACGCCATCGACCGCTGGGACATCACCCGCACCAACAGCGAGACCGTGCGCACCTTCTTCCGCGCCGCGCCCGGCGGCATCCCGACGCAGGTCGCCTTCAGCCAGGAAGCCCGCTGGGACGATCTCGACACCGACAGCGAAAAGGGCGTCATCCGCTCGGTCGAGCATCCCTTCTCGAAGGATGGCGGCCTCGCCGTCCTCAAGGGCAATATCGCGCTCGACGGCTGCATCGTGAAGACGGCGGGCGTCGATGAATCGATCCTGAAATTCTCCGGCCCGGCCGTGGTCTATGAAAGCCAGGATGCCGCCGTGAAGGGCATTCTCGGCAACGAGGTCAAGGCGGGCGATGTCGTCGTCATCCGCTACGAAGGCCCGAAGGGCGGCCCCGGCATGCAGGAAATGCTCTACCCGACCAGCTACCTGAAATCGAAGGGTCTGGGCGCGGCCTGCGCGCTGATTACCGATGGCCGCTTCTCCGGCGGCACCTCGGGTCTCTCCATCGGCCATGCTTCGCCGGAAGCGGCGCAGGGCGGCGCCATCGGCCTCGTTCGCGCTGGCGATATCATCAATATCGACATTCCGAACCGCACCATCGATATCGCCATCTCCGAATCGGAACTGGCGGCCCGCCGAGCCGAGCAGGACAAGCTCGGCTGGAAGCCCGCCGCGCCGCGCAAGCGCAACGTCACCACCGCGCTGAAAGCCTATGCTGCCTTCGCCTCCAGCGCCGACCGGGGCGCGGTGCGCATCCTGCCGGAATAAGGCGGATAAAAATCATCATGAAAAACCCCGGCTTGTCCGGGGTTTTTCATGTCTTGTCACAAGGGCCGGTTGATGGATTTGAACGTCTCGTCCAGTTCCTTCATCCGCGTGTCATAGGCGCCTTTCAGGCAATCGGCATCCGCCGCGCAGGCATGGCGCTCTTCCAGCCATTGCGTCTGCCGCTCCTGCATGGCGCCGCGCGCGCCCATCGGCAGAAGTGCCGCCAGAAGCTCGAAGGTCGTCGCCATCTTCACATCGGCGTCGTTCAGCGAGCGCGTGCCGCAGATCGCCTTTTCATCCGGCTTCAATTCTGCCGCCTCGCAATCGAAGCTGGCGGCCCGCGCCGGAAGGCTGCTCCACGGCAGGCCGGTGAGGCAAGCGGCGGTGAGGGCGAAAAGCTTGTTCCTGAACCCGTTCATGAAATCCCCTTCATGCTGAGAAACGCAATAGCTTTAGCCTGAACGCCCGAAACCGGCGATGGGTTGCATCCTCCATGCTTCCGCCATTTTTCCCGCAGACAGAAAAAGCGGGAGGCGGTCTTGTCTTTCCATGCCGAAGCGACGATCTATCTCCTTGTTTTTACGCAATTCCGAAGCCGATTGACCTTTTCACGCGCGCCGGAAATGCTCTAGATTGACTGGCATGAACTCAAAAGGGAATCCCATGGCCGCTCCGTTCCGCCGCGCATCCTTTGCCTTTGCCGCCACGCTCATGCTGCTGCCGCTGCCATCCTTCGCGCAGGATGCGAAAGCCGTGCCGGAAAGCCGCGAGCAGATGCAGCTTTCCTTC
>JBDHTA010000199.1:0-7086 GCA_039808465.1 Rhizobiaceae bacterium
CAGGCTCAAGAACTGGCGGCGCATCGCAACACGATACGACCGCCTCGCAACAAACTATCTCGCCGCAGTCGCTCTCGTTTCAGCGGTAACAGCATGGATTTGATTGAGTCCCCATCCTAGCATTCGAAATGTTATCAGAGATACTTCGAATTCCATCGGTGCCGCGAAACACGAACATCATTAGCACGCTGTCTGGCGCTTCTTTTATAAATGTCTGCCCATAAAAGCCTCCAATGTTTTCCACCGGAGGTGACGTGGGAGACCAGCCAAAAAGTGACGGGCTCAGTTCGAAGCGTTCTCGCTCACCGGGCTCATAAGCGTTCAAACTGTAGGCCGCAAAAACTCCAAAATAGTTGGCGACAAGATCAAGATTGTAGTTGGGGTATCCGTCGAAGACCTTCCAAAATGATGGGATTGATGGCGCTCGGCAAATCGCTTCAAGCTCACTATCAATCGCCAATCCGCTTTCGTGATTTTATCCCGCGACGCCACACCCAAGCTGCCGTGGCGAGAGCGATTCTAGCAGTATGATAGAGTATCGGCTTGTTTTCGATACCAACTATACCTCGACAGAATAACAAGACGTAGTGGCGATCAGGATGGCAGAGTTTCGAGGTTGCTGGCTTCCTACATCCTGATCCTGTCCATGCGCCCGGCCGCCGCTTCGCTCTGGCCGGGCCGATTGCTTGGGGGCGCTGCCCCCTAGCGCGGCACAAGGGCGGCCGGGCGGTATCCCCAGCCTTCCGCGCGGATGCGCGCTGCGCACCTTCGTCATGACTTCGATCCGCTTGTGCAGCCTGGGTGATCCCCCTCCGCCCGGCGCCCTTGCACCTTGCACCCCCCGGTCTCGCCGACGGGCAGGGTTGCAGCGCAGCGCTGTGCTCCAACCCAAGCCCATTAGGAGAAAGACCATGACGACCAATGCCAAGACCATCACCGTTCCCGAAAATGGCGAAACGGTTTTCATCCCGCTCAACAAGCTCAAAAAGCATCCGAACAACGCCCGGAAGACCCCGCACAGCGAGGCGTCCATCGAGGGGAAGGCCGCGAGCATCGCCGCCAAGGGGATGCTGCAAAACCTTGTGGTGGAGCCGGAGATTACGGACGGGGAGCCGACCGGCTTCTATTTCGTCAGCATCGGAGAAGGCCGCAGGCTGGCGCAGCTTCTGCGCGCCAATCGCAAGGAAATCAAGAAAACCGAGCCGATCCGCTGCGTGATCGACACCGCGAACGATGCGGCGGAAATCAGCCTTGACGAGAACGTCAACCGCGAGGACTTGCACCCCGCCGACGAGTTCGAGCGCTTCCGCGAGCTTTCGGAAAATCGCGGATGGGGCGCGGAGGAAATCGCGGCCCGGTTCGGCACGTCCGCGCATGTGGTGAAGCAGCGGCTTCGCCTTGGAGCCGTCAGCCCCAAACTGATTCAGGTTTACCGCGACGGCGGGCTGACCATGGACCAGTTGCAGGCGTTCGCCATCACCGACGACCATGCCCGGCAGGAACACGTCTTTGAGAACCTGTCTCACAACAAGGAACCGTGGATCATCCGCCGCGACCTGACCGCCTGCAATGTGGCGGCTTCGGATCGGCGCGCGGTGTTCATCGGGCCGGAAGCCTACAAGGAGGCTGGCGGCTACATCATCCGCGACCTGTTCACCGAGGATCGCGGCGGCTTCTATGAGGACGCCGCGCTGCTGGACCGGCTTGTGCTGGAAAAGCTGGAAAGGATCGCTGCCGAGGTTCAGGAGGCAGAGGGATGGGAATGGGTTTCGGCTCATATCGACTGGCCACACGCCCACGGCATGCGCCGCACCTATCCGCATCAGGTAGAGCTTACCGAGGAAGACATTGCCGCCCACGATGCCGCACAGGAGGAACTTGAGCGCCTGTCGGCAGAGTGGGAAGACAAGAGCGTTGACCTGCCGCCCGATGTGGACAAGCGCCTTGCCGAGCTTGAAGCCCAAATCGAGAGCATCGGCGGCGAGCGCTATGCCTACGATCCCGATGAGATCGCGCGCGGAGGCGTTTTCGTGGTCCTCAATTACGATGGGGAAGCCCGCATCGAGCGGGGTTTCATCCGGCCCGAGGACGAGGCCCCGGAACCGGAAGAACCCGAAGCGCAGGACGGCGGCACCGTCATCGACGGGGTGCGCGTCAACCGCGACGGCGAAATCATGGACGATGGCGAGCATGACGAGGACGGGAACCATGTTTCCGCGCTCGAGACCGAGGACGAGGAAGCGGAGGAAGACGGCAAGCCGCTATCGGATTCGCTCATCCGCGACCTGACCGCGCATCGCACCCTTGCCATGCGCCTCGCTCTTGGCGAGCAGCCGGACATGGCCTTGATCGCCGTCACCCATGCGCTCGCCGCGCAGACCTTCTATCGCGGCGGCGGGGATGCCCATTGCCTCGAAATCCGCCCGATCAGCGCCAACCTCGGCGGGCATGCGGACGGCATCGAGGACACGGCGGCGAAGGCGCTGGCGGATCGTCATACCCGATGGGCGTCTGACATGCCGCGCGACGTGGCGGACCTTTGGGGCTTCATCGCCGGGCTGGACCATGCCAGCGTCATGGCGCTGTTCGCCCATTGCGCCGCGCAGACCGTCAATGCCCTCAAGCTGCCATGGGAGCAGAACAAGCGCCACGCCCATGCAACGGCGGACAGGCTGGCGACGGCGGTTGCGCTCGACATGACGGCGCACTGGACGCCCACGGTGCGGAGCTATCTCGGGCGCATCAGCAAGGCCCATATCCTTGAGGCTGTCGTGGTCGGGGCGAGCCTCGAAGCCGCCGAGCGCATCAAGGATAAAAAGAAGGTGGAGATGGCGGAAAAGGCCGAGCAGCTTCTAGCCGGAACCGGCTGGCTTCCGATCCCGCTGCGCACCGAGCCGCCCGCATGGCTGGCCTACGAGCAGCCGCAGGCCCCCGCCATGGTCGAACCCGAGAACGCCGGGACCATGGAGGACGAGCCTTTCCCCGTCGCGGCGGAATGAACGGCGGGCCGGGATCGCGCGAGCAGTCCTGGCCTTCCACCAAAAAATCCGGCCGCGCGGCTACCCCGCGCGGCCGGACCTCGACAGTCCAACGATAGTCAAGCTCCACAGGCTCGACAGGACAGGCAAGCATTGGCACCATGCAGGGATGCAGTCGTCGGAACCATGACGGCACGAAAGGCGGTGCGACAGGTAGAAGGTGAAGGATCATGGTCGCGGTAATGCTCATGAGCGTTGCGCTAGTCGCACTTCTCTGCGTTCTCGCCTACACACTCGCCATATACGCGCTGCCCTTTTTCGTTGGACTGGCCGCCGCGCAGTTCGCCTATCAGACCGGCTCCGGCCTGATAGGCGCTGGACTCGTCGGCCTGTTCTCCGCTGGCGTCGCCTTCGGCGTCCTGGTCGTGCTGTTCGAGACGATCCGCTCGCCCGTCATCCGCCTGATTCTGGCGCTTGTCTTCGCCGCGCCCGCCGCCGTCGCTGGCTATGCGCTGGTCTATGGCATCACCAAGGAAGCCGTCCCGTCCGAAATCTGGCGGCAAATCTTCTGCATCGTCGGCGGCGGATGCGTCGGCGTCGCGGCATGGATACGCTTGGCGGCGGGCGTCGGCCAGCCCGCGAGATAGACGGCGGCGCAACGCGCCTAGCCAAAGGCCGCGACGACCGTTTCGATGGGCAGGAATAGCGTCCGGCTGTCTTCGGGATACTCGATAAACTCCGCGCAGCGCAGATAGAACCGCTTGGCCGCATCGTCCTTGGCATGGACCAGAACCGCCGCGATGCCGATGCTCTGCGAAGCCTGCGCGATCCGGCGCAGCGCGTCCGACAGCAGGTCCGCGCCGAGGCCCTTGCCCGCTTGTTCGCGGCTGACCGCCAAGCGCCCGATCACCGACACCGGCACAAGGTCGGGCGCATTGCGCCGCACCTTGCCGGGCGCGGCCGTGCGATCCACCGAGCCGGCCGAAATGCAGAAATACCCCACCACGCGGTTGCCCTCGCACACGACATAGGTGCGCGAGAACCGGCTTTCATTCTTCAAGGCCCGATGGCGCAGCCAGTCGTTCAGCGACGGCTCGCCGCAATCGAACCCCGAAAGGTCATGCTCGGCAGTCAGGGGAACGGGAGCAGAAAGCCGAGGCGCGGACTGGTCCGGCGCGTCGTCTATTTCTGCCATGCGGGAGTCCGGCGCAGCAGGGCCTTGAGCTTCGGTCCCGGTGCAGGCGGATTGTCGAGCGCCTGCATGAAAGCGTCGTAGCGCTCGGGATCGAGCGTAAACAGCCGCTGGTCGAGTAGCACATCGACCGCTTGCCGCCGCGCGCTCTCAACCATGAACTCCGTGCGCGTCTTGCCGAGGGCTGCCGCGGCATCGTCGATGAGCTGGCGGGTGGCGGACTCGATCCGCAGATTGATGCTGCCCTTGGCGTCGGCCACGGAGGCGCGCGCCGCGACAGCAGCCGTCGCAGAGCGGGAGGATTCGGAGGGGGCGAGACGTGTTTTTGCCATGGCTGCAATATGGGCGAGTGTATCCACAGTGTCAATACGCAGGTCAGCAAGGAAGATTTGGGCGTTGCCCTCCGGGCCGGGCTTTCGGCTGCGCCGGAACCACGCCTATGGCGCGTTTCCGCCATTCGGCTTCAATCCCATAACGCAAGGGGTGGCGAGGGCCATTTCGCGGCAAAGCCCCACACAGTCGAGCAAGGCAGTTCGGGGAGCCGGTCCTAGTCGCCACGGCGGGAGCACGACGAGGTTGGGCTTTCCGCCCTCGGCTTCGACCGGCAGGCGGATCAGCGCCGAGAAAGCGCCCGGACCATCCGCTTGACCGAGGCATGGCGCAGCGCCCCGCAGGCGGTTTTCCAGCCACACCGGACCCGGCAGCACCGGCGAAGGTCAGACGAGACCACACCCGCTATCGCCCTCGCTGGCGACAGGGCGAACTCACCTTGCCGGTCGGATCAGGGAAGACCGCACCGGCGCAGTCCATGCAGCACCGTCCCCGATCCCGGCGAGGCACACGACGGTCGCCATTGCCGTATTCCATCTGATTTCCTGTTCGGACGCCCCATCCGCGTCCTCGATTGGCAAGGTCTGACCGAAGACCGGCTTCGCCTCGCTCGTCTTCCCGCAACGTCCGTCGCCAGCTTTTTTCCGCCGCCTTCGGCTTTGCAGCGCGAAACAAAAAAGCCGTCGCCGGCCGCCTTCCACTTTGTTCCAGCCCCAAGGGGTGCGGGGTCGATCGTCCCCGGTCGGACGACCGCCATCGAGGTCGCAATGGTGCGGCCCGACAGGAAAAGGAATACGACAATGGCAACCATCGGCACCTTCACCAAGAACGAGAACGGCGCGGGCTTCACCGGCGCGGTCAAGACCCTGACCCTCAACGTCAAGGCCAAGTTCACCACCACCGAGGGCGACAGCGAGCGCGGCCCCGACTTCCGCATCTTCGCCGGCGCTACCGATTATGCTGAGACGGTGATTATGCGGAGTGCCGGTCGCTGAAGGCTGGATTCCCGGCGGTTGTGGCGGATTTTGCTCCGCATAATTCCGGAGGCTGCGATGAATAGTGCGTCTTAAAATAGGGCCCCCTTTGGCCTATGCTGATACCTACGATCAGTCAGGCGAAAGCTGCAAAGTTGGCGGAAAAGAATGATGCTTGGGAGAAGATTGCTCGCATTCGACGGCGGTTAGCCGAGCTGAGTGACGAGCGGATGGCGCTTGAGCGCGAGCTGGAAGCGTTTGAGCAGCAGCTGATTTCCGATAGCCAGGCCCACGCAGATAAGCCAGTCTTCGCCGACGCTCCTGTGACAAACAGCTCGCCGTCGATGGAAAAGGTGCAGTTGTTTCGGCAGCTGTTTGCTGGGCGCCCCGACGTCTTCCCGGTTCGCTGGAACAACAAGAAGGATGGACGCTCCGGCTATTCACCAGCCTGTTCTAATGAGTGGGCGAAAGGAATCTGCGGCAAGCCGAAGGTGAAATGTGGGGACTGCCCGCATCAGGCGTTCATCCCATACTCCGAGGATATCATCGAAAAGCACCTTCGTGGCGGCGATGCTCGCTCAAGCGACTTTGTTGCCGGCGTATATCCATTGCTGCAGGACGAGACATGTTGGTTCCTTGCTGCTGACTTCGACAAGGAAAGCTGGGTTGACGACACCAGAGCTCTTCTGGCCACTTGTCGTGCAAAAGGAATTTCCGCTGCTCTCGAACGGTCAAGGTCGGGAAACGGTGGCCATGTCTGGATATTCTTCTCAGAACCCGTTCCCGCAAAGATCGCACGACAACTTGGTGCCGCGCTGATCACAGAGACGATGGAGAACCGTCCCGAGATCGGCTTCACGTCTTACGACCGCTTCTTTCCCAACCAGGATACGATGCCACTTGGCGGCTTTGGCAATCTGATCGCGCTTCCCTTGCAAAGGAAAGCCCGCGAAGATGGCAACAGCGTTTTTGTCGATGGCGACCTGCATCCCTATGATGACCAGTGGGCATACCTGTCGTCTCTACCCAGGTTGTCGGCGGACGAAGTCTTCAGGATCGCCGACGAAGCCGAATTGTCTGGGCGGGTCTTGGGCGTTCGGATGCCGGTCGATGACGAACATGCCGACGAGCCTTGGAAGATGTTGCCGTCACGCCGTAGCTAGCCGAGGCGAATTGAAGCTGCGATCCCGCAAACCATCAATGTTGTAATCGCCGACCAGGTTTATATCGATAGGACGGAGCTTCCGTCCGCGCTGATTGCGCAGTTCGTGCGTCTGGCAGCATTCCAGAACCCGGAATTCTATCGCGCGCAAGCAATGCGATTGCCGACATTCGGCAAGCCTCGGATCATCTCCTGTGCCGAGCTGCACCCGCGCCATGTCGCGCTGCCACGAGGCTGCTTCGACGAAGCGATTGAACTCATCAAGAGCTATGGGGTGACCGCCAATCTGGAGGATCTCCGCGAAGATGGAGAGCCTCTACCCGCCGGCGTCTCCTTCCAAGGTGTGCTTCGCCAGCCACAATCGCGGGCATTTGATGCTCTTGTCGCCAACGATAATGGCGTGCTCGCCGCCACGACTGCCTTCGGCAAGACAGTTGTCGCAGCGGCGCT
>JBDHTA010000200.1:0-7031 GCA_039808465.1 Rhizobiaceae bacterium
CCGGCCGCGGGCTCTGGAGCGGCGATTTCGAGCATCCCGCCGATTGGCGGCGCAGGCATGATGCGGCAAGACAGGATGGCGGCTGGCTGCAATGGCTGTCCGGCCGGAAGGGACATGATTGATGAAGGCTGAAACCGCCGCTGTCGAAACGCTTTCGGCCGAAATCGCCGCCTGCCGCATCTGCCGCGACTGTCCGGCCAAGGGGCCGGGAGACCGCCTGCCGCATGAGCCGCGCCCGGTCGCCGTGCTGTCCTCCACCGCCCGCATCCTCATCGCGGGGCAGGCGCCGGGGCTGAGGGTCCACGAAACCGGGCTGCCCTTCAACGATGCCTCCGGCGACCGGCTGCGTAACTGGCTCGGCATCGATCGCGAAACCTTCTACGATGCCAGCAAGCTCGCCATCGTGCCGATGGGCTTCTGTTTTCCCGGCTACGATGCGCGCGGCAGCGACCTGCCGCCGCGCCGGGAATGCGCGCCGCAATGGCGCCAGCGCGCCATGGATGTCATGCCGC
Source organism: Rhizobiaceae bacterium (assembly GCA_039808465.1). Lineage (GTDB taxonomy): Bacteria > Pseudomonadota > Alphaproteobacteria > Rhizobiales > Rhizobiaceae > Metarhizobium. Next base: position 513 of record JBDHTA010000200.1, read on the forward strand.
AGATCGAGCTGATCCTGGTCATCGGCCAGTATGCGCAGGCCTGGCATCTGGGCAGGCGCCGGGGCCGGTCGCTGACGGAAACGGTGGAAAACTGGCGCAGTTACACCGAGGCGGACGAGCATCCGCAAATCCTGCCGCTGCCGCATCCGAGCTGGCGTAACACCGGCTGGCTCAGGCGTCATCCCTGGTTCGAGCGCGATGTGCTGCCATGGCTCAGGACGCGGGTGCAGGCCCTCATGGCATGAAACAATTTTCTTTCATTTGCGCCAAAATGCGGTATATGAGGAAAAATAATTCGAAAGGTGTTCGGTATGGATCGTCTGGATCGAAAAATTCTGCGTCTGCTGCAAGAGGATTCCACGCTTGCGGTTGCGGATCTGGCCAAGAAGGTCGGGCTTTCCACCACGCCCTGCTGGCGGCGCATCCAGAAGATGGAGGAGGACGGCGTCATCCGCCGCCGCGTGGCGCTGCTCGATCCGGTCAAGGTCAACACCAAGGTCACGGTGTTCGTTTCGGTGCGCACCAGCTCGCATTCGGTGGAATGGCTGAAGCGTTTTTCGGAAGTCGTGTCGGAATTTCCGGAAGTGGTGGAGTTCTACCGCATGAGCGGTGACGTCGATTACCTCCTGCGCGTGGTGGTGCCGGATATTGCCGCCTATGACGCCTTCTACAAGCGCCTGATCGCCAAGATCGAGATCCGCGACGTCTCCTCCGCCTTCGCGATGGAGCAGATCAAATACACGACCCAGCTCCCGCTGGACTACATGGTTCTGGAAAACCAGAAGGCGGGCGAGGAATAAACAAAAAGCGGGGCTTGCCCCGCTTTTTTCATGTTCCGGTTTACTCCGGCTTTTCCAGCCGCGCCAGCAGCGAGGACGTGTCCCAGCGGCCGCCGCCCATGGCCTGCACATCGCCGTAGAACTGATCGACCAGCGCCGTCACCGGCAGCTGCGCGCCGTTGCGGCGCGCTTCGGAGAGAACGATGCCGAGATCCTTGCGCATCCAGTCGACGGCGAAGCCGAAGTCGAATTTTCCGGCATTCATCGTCTTGTGACGGTTTTCCATCTGCCAGGAACCGGCCGCCCCCTTCGAGATCACCTCGACCAGCGCCTCGATATCGAGACCGGCGCGCTTGCCGAAATGAATGCCTTCCGCCAGCCCCTGCACCAGCCCGGCGATGCAGATCTGGTTGACCATCTTGGCAAGCTGGCCGCTGCCGGCCGGCCCCATCAGCCCGACCATGCGGGCATACGCATCGATAACCGGCCTCGCCGTGGCGAACACGGCTTCCTCGCCGCCGCACATCACCGTCAGCACGCCGTTTTCCGCGCCTGCCTGACCGCCGGAAACCGGCGCGTCGATGAAATGGCAGCCGCGCTCGCGCGCCGCCGCATCCAGCTCGCGGGCGACTTCGGCGCTTGCCGTGGTGTTGTCGATCAGGATCGCGCCCGGCTTCATGGCGGCGAGAACGCCGTCCGTGCCTGTGGTCACCGAACGCAGGTCGTCGTCATTGCCGACGCAGGTGAAGACGAAATCGGCGCCGCTCGCCGCTTGCGCCGGGGTGGGCGCCGAGGCGCCGCCATGGGTTTTGGCCCAGCATTCGGCCTTTTCGGCCGTGCGGTTGTAGACGGTGACGTCATGGCCGCCCTTCGCCTTCAGATGCCCTGCCATGGGAAACCCCATGACGCCGAGACCGATGAATGCCACTTTTGCCATAGCCTGACCTCCCTTACCTTTCGTTTCAGCCGCGCAGGCGCGCAATCACCAGATGGCCGGGCGTCGGCTGGCCATCCTGCATGCGCACATTGATGTCGCCGACCTCGACCACATCGAAACCCGTTTCGTCGAGACGCTGGCGCACATAGCTTTCCGCATGGGCGAAGCGCTGGTGCGGGCCGACCATATAGGGCCGGCCGCCCATCAGTTCGGCGGGCAGGGTTTCCGACGAGAAGATCAGCAGGCCGCCCGCCACCATGTTTTCCGCCGCGCCGAACAGCAGCGGCTCCAGCGCGCCGAGATAGGGCAGCACATCGGTCGCGGTGACGAGATCGAAGGGCTCGTCGTCATTGTCCTCGAGGAAATCCTCAAGCTCGGCGACGTAAAGCGTTTCGTAGATTTCCTTTTCATGGGCGATCTCGACCATGTTTTCGGAGATGTCGATGCCGGTCATGTCCCCGGCCATGTCCTGAAGGGCCTCGCCGGTCAGGCCGGTGCCGCAGCCAAGATCGAGCAGCCGCTTGAACGGGCCGAGACCGAGCGCCTGCAAGCGCTGGCGCACCATCATCGGCACGGCATAGCCAAGCTGCTCCACCAGCACATCCTCGAAGACTTCGGCATGCTGGTCGAACAGGGTTTCGACATAGGCGTCCGGCGCCTTCGGCGGCGTTTCGCCGCGCCCCATGGAGGCGATGCGCACCGCCGCGCCGCCGTGATCCTCGGGGTCGAGTTCCAGCACCTTGCGATAGGCTTCGACGGCGGCCTCGATATCGCCCGCCTTTTCCAGCGCCAGCGCCGCGTTATAGGCTTGCGCCAGCGCTTCCTCGTCGATCTTCTGCATGGGCCCGGCTCCTTGCTCTTTCCTGGCCCCGCGGGGCGCTTCTTCCGAAGCTCTACGCAGGGCGGGCGGGAATGGCAAGGCGCTCGTTGCGAACGGCGCTCAATGCAGGATGAACTCGCCTTTCAGGGCGCGCCATTCGCTGGGCGAGATCAGTCGCCGGTGGACATAGCGCACCGAATGCAACGGCCCCTCCAGCGTCTCGCGCCAGAATTTCAGGAAGGTCTGCATTTCCGGAAAATCCGGGGCCAGATCGTAATGCTGCCAGACATAGGTCTGGAGAATGGCCGGATGATCCGGCATGCGGTAGAGGATATGGGCCGTGGTCAGACCATAGCCCTTCATCTGCAATTCCAAATCCTTGCTCATGACGACCTCGCTTTCAAAGTTGCCGCTTTTGCAAAAAGCTGGTCCTTGAAATGGAAGCACGGCAGGGTTAACCGAAGCTTTACAGGAAGCCCATTATAGCACGTTTCTCCTGAAAATTCAAATGCCTGGCAGCATCCGTCGCCGAGTGCTGCCAGACTTTATCACCGCTTGAGATGCCGCGTCAGCCGCGCCTCGATGGCCGCCCAGGCATGGCGCAGCAATTCGACGATCGACAGGTAGAAGACCGCCGCCCAGAGATAGGCCTGATAATCGAAGGTGCGCGAGAAGGCGTAGCGCGTCTGGCCCATCAGGTCGAGCACGGTCACGATGGCGACGATGGCCGAGCCCTTGATCATCAGGATGATCTCGTTGCCATAGGGGCGCAGCGCCACGATCAGCGCCTGCGGCATGATGATCTTCCAGAAGGTGACGCTGCGGGGAATGCCGAGCGATTTGGCGCCCTCATGCTGGCCCTTCGGCACGCTCTGGATCGCGCCGCGCAGGATTTCGGCCTGGTAGGCGGCGGTGTTCATCGTCATCGACAACAGGCCGCAATACCAGGCTTCGCGAAAGAACCACCACAGGCCGACGGCTTCCAGTTGCGGGCGGAAACTGCCGAAGCCGTAATAGATCAGGTAAAGCTGCGCCAGCAGCGGCGTGCCGCGGAAGATATAGACATAGGCATAGGCAAGCGCGTTCAGCACCCGGTTGGTGGACATGCGCGCAAAGGCGATGGGAAGCGACAGCGCCGCCCCGCAGACCAGCGACAGGCTGACCAGCGAAATCGTGACCCACAGGCCCGAGAGATAGCGCGGCCCGTAGCGGCTGAACTTGTCCATGTCCCAGTTGCTGACGATCATGTAGACGAGGGCGGCGCCGAGCAGGGCCCAGAGCGCCAGCCACAGGATGCCTGCGATGCGCGCGCCGCTGATCGGCGGCGTAACGGCGGCAGGGGCCGGACGGGGCGGAACGAGTTGCTGGATATGGCTCATCGGCGCACCTCCGAGCGTTGCGCCCAGCGCTCGATCAGCCTCAGGCCGCCCGAGGAAATCACCGCGAGGATCAGGAACAGCCCGCAGGCGAGCAGGTAGAAGAAGAAGGCTTCCTTGCTGACCTTGGCGGCAACGCCGGTCTGGCGCAGAATGTCGTTCAGGCCGATGATCGACACCAGCGCGGTGTCTTTCAGCAGGTTCATCCACAGATTGCCGAGGCCGGGCAGGGCGATGCGGACGAGCTGCGGCAGGATGACCAGCGCCATGGTGCGGCTGCGGCGCATGCCCAGCGCATCGCCCGCCTCGTACTGGCCGTTGGGAATCGCCTTGAAGGCCGACAGCAGAACCTCCGAGCAATAGGAGGAGAACACCACCGAAAGCGCCACCATGCCCGCGAGGAAGGCGTTGATTTCGATGCGCTCCTCGACGCCGATGGCGGCAAGCGCCGTCTGGATGAGGATCTGCACGCCGTAATAGACGATGAACAGCGTCAGCAGCTCCGGCAGGCCGCGAAAGATGGTGGTGTAGATGCCCGCCGCTGTGCGCAGCGTCCTGTCCTTGGATTGCAGGGCGAGCGCGATGAAGAAGCCGACGCACAGGCCGAGCGGCAGAGTGGCAAGTGCCAGCGAAACGGTGACCTTGACGCCGAAGGCGATTTCATCGCCCCAGCCGGTGTCGCCGCAGGCGAGCAGCGACGATCCGGAAAGATTGAACACCCCGGCCGGTCCGCACAGCGGATCGAACACCGTCATGATCCAGGCCCAGAACGAGCCGAGGGCGGAAGATAATCCGCTCATATGTTTTTCCCCTTTGCGGTTTCATCCGCATTTTGTCTTTGGAAACCGAAAATGGCGGGGTTTGACCCCGCCATTCCTGTCATGCGCTGTTACGGATTGGCGGGATCGTCGCTGCCGTAGACGTCGAAATCGAAGTATTTCTTGTTGATTTCCGCATACTTGCCGTTTTCACGCAACGCGGTGATGGCGGCGTTGAACTTCTCACGTAGCGCATCTTCGCCCTTGCGGATGGCGATGCCCGCGCCTTCGCCGTTGATCTTGACGTCGATGGGCAGCATGGCCAGAACCTTGCAGCAGGAACCGGCTTCGGTCTTCACCCATTCCGAAAGCACCACGCTGTCGTCCACCACGGCGTCGATGCGGCCGTTGGCGATGTCGAGCTTGTATTCGTCGGCGGTCGGGTAAATCTTCGCCTCGGACTTGCTCATGTGGGCTTCGACGTAATTCGCATGGGTAGTGCCGGTCTGCACGCCGATCACCTTGCCGGACAGCGCGTCTTCGCTGGCTTCGGTCAGCGGCGAATCCTTCGGCACCACGATGGCGGGCGGCGTGTTGTAGTATTTGTTGGTGAAGTCGACCTTCTGCTTGCGCTCCTCGGTGATCGACATGGAGGCGATGATGGCGTCGAACTTCTTGGCCAGCAGGCCGGGAATCATGCCGTCCCAATCCTGCGCGATGATCTGGCAATCGGCTTTCATCTGTTCGCAAAGGGCCTTGGCGATATCGACGTCGAAGCCGGTCAGCGTGCCGTCGGATTCGAGGTTGTTGAAGGGCGGATAGGCGCCTTCGGTGGCGATGACCACTTTTTCGCCGTCGGCGAGCGCCGTACCGGCGGCAAGGGTCATGGCTGCGATGGAGGCCGCGGCCAGCAGGCGTTTTGCAATACGCATGGGTTTCCTCTCTGTTTGCGGCGCCGGTTCTTGATTGTTCTCCGGTCGCCGGATGGCGCGGGGCCGATGCGGCCCGCTATGGTGATATTCCCGTCCCTCACGAGAAAATCAACCGAAATTCAGTCGCACCGGCCGTCCCCGCGCAGGGCGGAATGAAAGTAAAACCGGCCCATCTGGCGGAACAACCGGCCGCAAACTGTATTTAGGCTTGGGAAAATGGCCATTCATCGCCAGTTAAGCTGCCATTCGATAACCATGAATGGCGATCAAGAGACGACCGCCGGGCGCTAGACTGCGCGGCGGGTGTGAAATCTCGAAAGAGAGGAAGATAGATGACGCTTCGATCCAGACTGTTTGCCGGTGTCGCGCTGCCGTTCCTGACGATGGCCCTGATGACCGCTCCCGCCCATACCGCAAGCCGGGATACGGCGTTCGAAGTCGCGCAGGCAAGCGACTCGCAGCAGCCGGACGCTTCGGCAGAGGAGGCGCCGGTCAAAAAGCGCAAGCCGAAGAAGCAGGAAGAGCAATCCGAAGCCCAGCCGGAACAGGCCCCCGAGGCCGCCCAGCCTGAGGCGCCCGTAAAGAAGCGCAAGCCGAAGCAGGATGCCGCGCAGGCCGGTGAGGAACAGGCGCCCGCCGAGACAGCCCAGCCGGAAGCGCCTGCGAAGAAGCGCAAGCCGAAGCAGGATGCCGCGCAAGCCGGTCAGGAGCAGGCGCCCGCCGAGGCCACTCAGCCGGAAGCGCCTGTGAAGAAGCGCAAGCCGAAGGACGCGGCACAGGTCGGTCAGGAACAGGCCCCCGCCGAGGCCACTCAGCCGGAAGCGCCTGTGAAGAAGCGCAAGCCGAAGGACGCGGCACAGGTCGGTCAGGAACAGGCCCCCGCCGAGGCCACTCAGCCGGAAGCGCCTGTGAAGAAG
>JBDHTA010000201.1:0-6877 GCA_039808465.1 Rhizobiaceae bacterium
CGACGATCACAACTGGGACTTTCCAGGCGGCATCCAGAAGCGGCTGCATCTGCATGCGCGTCATATCGATATTCCGCATCCCTCCGGCGGGCGCCTGCGCGTCACCGCGCCGCTGCCGCCGCATATGGTGCAGAGCTGGAACCTGCTCGGCTTCGATGTCAACGGTCCCGGGGAGGAGTGATGCAGCTCGTTCTGTTCGATTGCGACGGAACACTGGTCGATAGCGCCGGGCTGATCCATGAGGTGATGATGCGCACCTGCGCGCATTTCGGCCATGCGCAGCCGGAGCTTTCCCGCACCAAGGGCGTGATCGGGCTGACGCTCGACCTCGCGATTGCCCGCGTGCTGGAGCGCGAGCATGTGGACGACGAAGCGATCGCCATGGCGGCGCATTACAAGACGATCTTTTCCGGCGTGCGGGCCGAGGAGCTACACAGCGAATTGCTGTTCGATGGCATTCGGCCGCTGATCGACGATCTGGGCCGCCGCGAATCCATCCTGATCGGCGCGGTGACCGGCAAGTCCCGGCGCGGGCTGGATACCGTGCTCGACGCCCACGAATTCCGGCGGCATTTCATCGTTTCGCGCACGGCCGACGATTGCCCCTCGAAACCGCATCCGGCCATGGTCAGCGAATGCTGCCGCGAAACCGGCATGGATGCGAAGGATACCCTTGTCATTGGTGACGCCGTCTACGATATGCAGATGGCGAAGGCGGCGGGTGCGCGGGCCATCGGCGTCTCCTGGGGCTATGCCTCCGTGGATGCCTTGCGCGCCGCGGGCGCCGATGCCATCCTCGACCATCCCGAAGACCTGCTGCGCTATATAGAATAGGCTTTACGACCATGCGTGACTTGCTGAACGATCTCTCCGATGGCCTGAGCCATCCCGATCCGGCGCGCCGGGCGCAGATTCAGATGCAGAAACCGCTGCCGAAGCGTTTCTACAAGGATGTCACCGTCGAAGCGGGCGAGGAGGGCCATGCGGTGCTGCTCGACGGCCGCCCGGTGCGCACGCCCGCCAGGCGTCCCTTGCGGCTGCCGACGGCGGCGCTGGCCGATGTGGTGGCGCGGGAATGGGCGGCGCAGCAGGACAATATCGATCCGGGCACCATGCCGGTCACCCGCCTCGTCAACACCGCCATCGATGGCATCGCCGACGAGCGGCAGGCGGTGTTCGAGGATATCCTGCGCTTTGCCTCCAACGATCTGCTCTGCTACCGGGCCGGGGATCCGCAAGGGCTCGTGCGGCGGCAGACGGAGGAATGGGATCCGGTACTCGACTGGGCCGCGAACGGCTTTGGCGCCCGCTTCATCCTGATTGAAGGCATTATCCATCAGGAGCAGCCGAAGGCCGCCATCGATGCGCTCGGCGTCGTCCTGAGCAAATACGATACGCCCATCGAGCTTGCCTGCCTGCACACCGTCACGACGCTGACGGGATCGGGCATTCTGGCGATTGCCTTTGCCGAGGGCGCTTTTTCTCTGGAGCGCATATGGGCCATCGCCCATCTGGAGGAAGACTGGACCATCGAGCATTGGGGCAGCGACGAGGAAGCCGAAAAGCGCCGGGCGCTGCGTTTCGCGGAAATCGCCGCTGCCGCCGAAGCTTTTGCCGCCGCCCGCGCCTGAGGGGCGGCAAGAGCTTGAAGTTTCGTGTTTTCCGTGCAAGTCTCGCTGTTACGGAACGCGGCGTTCAAGGCATGTCCCGGAAAGGCGGATCCCGGCTTTCCATCCGGAAATGCAACAAAGAATCAACACTTTGTTAACCATATATGCCAATTCTGTGAGAAACCCTCGCTCCTGCGGATTCGCGCTATGGTTCGTCAGCTTTCCCATGCGTTCTTCTTCCTGCTCATCGTCTGGGGCGTGACTGCCTGCGCGGTGGTGCGGCCCGGTTTCCAGCAGGATCGTTTTCCGCTTTACGATGTGCGCGACGTCACCGTTTTCGCCAACCAGCCGGGTTCGGCCGGTCTGATCGCGGGCGTCGACCGGCGCGTTTCCGATGCGATTGCCGCGACGCGGCGGCTGGAAATGGTGCCGCGCGTGGTGCTGTCGGTACGGCTGGAGCGCGTGCGCAAGGCAATGGGCGTCGAGAGCGACCGGCACGAGGCGGAGTTCTCCGTCGATGCCGTTTCCGTGGACAATGGCGCTATACTGGCATCCGGCGACTTCAAGGCCATCACCTATAGCGACGCGGTGGAGATGCGCGACGAGATTCTCGCCGAAGCGATTGCAGCGCGCATTCGCGCCGCCTTCGGCCTGATGACGCCGCCGGTGACAATGTCCGGGATGCGGCGTCCGCCGCCGCCGGAATATGATCAGCCGCCGCTGGAGCCCGTGCAATTCGATCCCCCGCCCGCGCCCCTCACCTTGCCCGATACGCCGGTGATGCAGCCGGATGCCGGTGGGCCCGCGCCCGCGTTTCCGCCCGCGCCGAAACCCGCTCCCGCAAAGGCCCGCGATGTTCCGGCCAGGGAAACCCACAAGGCCGGTTCGGATCTGGAAACCGGCGCCCAGGGCCGGATTTCCCTGAAGCCCGCCGCCGATGCCGCGCCCGCCACATCATGCGGCGAGGGAACGGCCGCGCCATGCCCTGCGGCACCGGCGCAGCCGTAAGCAGCGATTACGCGACGAATTTCAGACCGGCGATCCCGGCGGTGATCAGCCCGATGCAGGTCAGGCGGATAACGGTCGCGGGTTCGCCGAACAGCGCGATCCCGAGAAGCACCGTGCCGATGGTGCCGATGCCGGTCCATACGGCATAGGCGGTGCCGAGCGGCAGGCTTTTCATCGCAAGGCCGAGCAATGCGACGCTGGCCGTCATGCTGGCGGCGGTCAGAAGGGTGGGAACGAGGCGGGTGAAACCCTCGGTATATTTCAGGCCGATTGCCCAGCCGATCTCGAAAAGACCGGCAATGAACAGCAGGAACCAGGCCATGGCGCTTTCTCCGTTTGAAAGGAGCGAGGCCGTCCCCGCGTTCGTGACCGGATTGTTCCGGCGGTAGCCGTCTACCGGGGCGGACTATTGTTCAACGCGCGCCGAAAGGCAAGGGCCGGGGCGGCATGTCAGCCATGCGCCCCGGCCATGATCTGCCGTCAGGCCAGCCGTTCGGCGTGCCAGCGCAGGTGATCGTCCATGAAGGTGGAAATGAAGTAGTAGGAGTGATCGTAGCGCTCATGCATGCGCAGCGTCAGCGCGATTTCCGTGTCCTTCACCGCCTCCTCGAACAGCCAGGGGCGCAGGCCGTTGTCGAGGAAGCTGTCGGCCTTGCCCTGGTCGATCAGGAATTCCGGGAAGCGGGCGCCATCGGCCACCAGCGCGCAGGCATCGTATGGCCGCCACGCGGTCTTGTCGGGGCCGAGATATTTCTCGAAGGCATCGACCGACCAGTGCGCGGTGGAGGGCTCGACGATCGGCGCGAAGGCGGAGCAGCTGCGGAAGCGCTCCGGGTGCTTCAATGCGATGGTCATGGCGCCATGGCCGCCCATGGAATGACCGAAAATGCCCTGACGGCTCATATCGGCGCGGAAATGTTCGCCGATCAGCTTCGGCAGTTCCTCGGTGATATAGCTGTACATGCGGAAATTTTCCGCCCACGGCGTTTGCGTGGCGTCGAGATAGAAGCCCGCGCCCTTGCCCATCTGCCAGTTGGTCAGCTCGTCCGGCACATCGTTGCCGCGCGGGCTGGTGTCGGGGCAGACGATGATCAGGCCCAGTTCGGCGGCGAGGCGGCGATATTCGCCCTTTTCCATGACGTTGGCATGGGTGCAGGTCAGGCCGGATAGATACCAGAGAACCGGGCAGGGCTTTTCGATGGCCTGCGGCGGCACGAAGACCGCGAAGGTCATCTCGCACTGGCAGGTTTCCGAGTCATGGGCGAAAACGCCCTGCATGCCGCCGAAGGCGGTGTTCTGCGACAGGATTTTCATGGGTTTTCACTCTCCGGTCTTGGGTAGGGCGGATTTTGCCCGGCGGCACAGCCGCTCAAGCGTTTCGAGGAAATTCGAGCGGTCACGCTGGCCGAAGGAGGGGTTGTAGCCCTTGCTTTCGCCGGTTTCGCGCAGATGCGCGCCGAGATCGCGCATCGCGGTGGCCATGCCGATATTGGACTTGTCGAAAATGCGCCCCGAGGGGCCGGTAACCAGCGCGCCGCTGGCGACGCAGCGCCCGGCGAGCGGCACATCGGCGGTAACGACGATATCGCCTTCGCCTGCGCGTTCGGCGATCCAGTCGTCGGCGGCATCGAAGGCGCCGGAGACGATGACATTGCTGACCATCGGATCACGCGACGGGCGCAGCCCGGAATTGGCGACGAAGGTGACTGCGATGCCGTGCCGCTCCGCGACCTTCAGGATCTCCTGCTTCACGGGGCAGGCATCGGCATCGACGTAGATCATGGCGCGATCAGTAGACCACGACGCCGCGAATGCTTTCGCCGGAATGCATCAGCTCGAAGCCCTTGTTGATGTCTTCCAGCGGCATCGTATGCGTGATCATCGGATCGATCTGGATCTTGCCGTCCATGTACCAGTCGACGATCTTCGGAACGTCGGTGCGCCCGCGCGCGCCGCCGAAGGCCGTGCCCATCCACTGACGGCCGGTGACGAGCTGGAACGGGCGGGTGGAGATTTCCTGTCCCGCGCCCGCAACGCCGATGATCACCGACTTGCCCCAGCCGCGATGGGCCGATTCCAGCGCCTGCCGCATCACCTTCGTATTGCCGGTGCAGTCAAAGGTGTAGTCCGCGCCGCCGATCAGGTCGCCGTTGCGCTTGGTCATGTTGACGAGGTAGGGCACGATGTCGTCGCCGACTTCCTTCGGATTGACGAAGTGGGTCATGCCGAACTTCTCGCCCCATTCCTTGCGGTCGGGGTTGATGTCGACGCCGATGATCATGTCGGCACCGGCAAGGCGCAGGCCTTGCAGCACGTTGAGGCCGATGCCGCCGAGGCCGAAGACGATGGCGGTCGAGCCGATCTCGACCTTGGCCGTGTTGATGACCGCGCCAACGCCGGTGGTGACGCCGCAGCCGATATAGCAGATCTTGTCGAAGGGCGCGTCCGGGTTGACCTTGGCGACGGCGATTTCCGGCAGGACGGTGTAATTGGCGAAGGTGGAGCAGCCCATGTAATGATGGATCTTGTCCTTGCCGATCGAGAAGCGCGAGGTGCCGTCCGGCATCAGGCCCTGGCCCTGCGTGGCGCGGATGGCGGTGCAGAGGTTGGTCTTGCGCGACAGGCAGGAATAGCACTCGCGGCATTCCGGCGTGTAGAGCGGGATGACGTGATCGCCCTTCTTCACCGAGGTCACGCCCGGCCCGACATCGACGACGATGCCCGCGCCCTCATGGCCGAGAATGGCCGGGAAAAGGCCCTCCGGGTCGGCGCCCGACAGGGTGAAATCGTCGGTGTGGCAGATGCCGGTGGCCTTCACCTCGATCAGCACTTCCCCGGCGCGGGGGCCTTCGAGCTGAACGGTCATGATTTCAAGCGGCTTACCGGCCTGCACGGCAACAGCGGCGCGAACGTCCATAACGGAATCTCCCTTTACATGTGTTGGGCGGAGTTTTGCATGAGCTTGAAGCGGGTCTCAAGCCCCGGCGCCGGATTTTCCCCTTTCCCGCATGAAAAGGAAAAAATCGCGACATTTCAGGGCCGTCATGCGTCGGCTTTTGCTTGCGCTTCCCTGGCGCGCACCTGCTCGCGCCAGATGATGAACAGGCCGGAGGCGACGATGATGACGATCCCCAGCCATTTCGAGGCATTGGGGAAATCGCCGAACAGGGCGTAGCCGAGCACGGTGGCCGAGACGATCTCGAAATACTGGAAGGGGGCGAGCAGCGATAGCGGCGCCAGCCGGAAAGCCCGCACCACCAGGAGATGCGCATAGCCGGAAATCGAGCCGAGAAGCAGCAGCAGAACCAGCGCGCCCCAGGAATGCGGCAGCGAGATTTCGAAGTCGGAATGCTCGAAACCATTGCCGACCGCCAGTGCCGCGGCCATGAACAGGGTGCCGCCGATCCCGGCATAGGTCTGCATGGTCAGCGGCGAATCGGCTTCGCCGATGGCGCGGTTCATGAACAGGTAGAGCGAATACATGAAGGCGCAGGCGACCGGCAGCAGCGATTTCAGGCCGAAAATCTCATAGCTCGGCTGGATGACGATCATCGCGCCGCCAAAGCCGACGGCGATGGCGAGCCAGCGGCGCGGCCCGACCTTCTCGCCGAGGAAGATCGCCGACATGGCCGTCAGAATCAGCGGTTCGACGAAATAGATCGCGAAGACATCCGCCAGCGGCATGTATTTGACCGCCGTGAAGAACAGCAGGCTTGCCGCGCCATGGAAGGCGCCGCGCAGCAGGTTCATCCACGGGCGTTTCGCCTTGAAGACATTGGCATGCGCGGCGAAGGCAAGCAGCGGCAGCGTCGCGAGAAGCTGGAACAGGAAGCGGTAGAACGTGACCTGTGCGGGCGACATGCCCTCCATGTTCGCCATGTATTTGGCGATGGCGTCCATGACGGGCAGGATCGCCATGGCGCCAGCCATGATCGCCATGCCCTGCAAGGTCGAGGAAGATTTGGAGGACGGATCGGCGGACATATGGCGTGTATCCCTGCTGCTTCTTCCACGCGCGCGATTCAGCGGCGGGAATGATCGATGTGTCATCAACCGGCCTGCGCGGTGTTGCAAGACCATGCGCCGGTTTTCCGGTTCGCCTAGCCGGTAAAATCGCGAATTTTCGTGATGCGCAGGGTGGTGCGCCGCCGAAATTGTCCTATCCTGTCTCGCGCGCGTGGCCGGAGCGGTGACAGGCGCAGGAAGGGGCGGCGTCATGCCCAGTCTGGATTTCTAGCTCGATTGCCAGTCTGCCGATA